>DYIV01000035.1 GCA_020723435.1 Slackia heliotrinireducens
CGAGCAGGAACGGATCTTCGACCGCTTCTACTAAGCCGACATGACGTCCACGAGGAGTTACGGCGGTATCGGCCTCGGCCTGTTCATAGCGAAGAGCATCATCGAGGCGCACGGCGGTACCATTAACGTCGACAGCAACGTGGGCGGAGGCAGCACGTTCAGCTTCACGCTTCCCCTCGACGGATCGGGTGACAGCGATGGGCGGGTCCGCCGCGCGGGCGGCCGCTCGTCACGCCGCAACGAGGCGCGCGAGCGCAAGAGCTGAACAATCAGGTTCTCGGCGGTGACAACCACGTGGAAATAGCGATTTTCTCAAACGATAGCCCGTTGGCACGCGCGGTGGCGGATGAGACCGTTGCCACCGGGCACGCCGCCCGCGCGGTTGACTTCGGGGATGACTGGACCGCCGATTTCGCGGAGAGGCCCGTCGGCGTCGCGATCGTCGACGTGACGGCCGATTCGTCCGCCGCGCGGCGTGTCTCGTCGGCCTTGAGGGAGAGCGCGGCGGGTCGGAAAGTCCGGCAGATCGCCGTCGTCGAAGCGGACTCACTGGGCAAGGAGCCGATTCCGCCGACCGTCGACGATCTCGCCGTCTACCCGTTTCGCCCCGGGGAGCTGGCGTCGAAACTGAGGCTGATTGAGGACGGGTGGCGCGCGTCGAGCGTGGCCTTGGTCTTTGGAGACGTGGTGATCGACACCGCCGCGTATGAGGTCAGGTTGAACGGTGTCCCCGTGGCGCTCACCTTCAAAGAGCAGGAACTCCTCCACTTCCTTACGTCCAATCCGGACCGCGTCTTCTCGCGCAGCCAGCTGCTGACACAGGTCTGGGGCTATGACTACTTCGGCGGCACGCGCACTGTCGACGTCCATATCCGCAGGCTTCGCTTCAAACTCGGCTCGGAGATGGAGTCGCGCATACAAACCGTGCGCAACGTCGGCTACAAGTTCGCGTCGAACATTTAACAAACCCGAAACCAACGAGTAACAAACTCATCGTAGGATACGTGTGTGCCGCGACGAAAGGGAATGAGTCTGTTGCACGCTTTGTCATGCGGCGCATTGTCACGCTGCTTGCTGAGAGGAGACCAATGTGGTGAAGGATGCAGAGTACGTACTGAAACAGGTCCGAGACAACGACATCAAGTTCATTCATCTGTGGTTCACGGATGTTCTCGGATTCCTCAAGAGCTTCGCCATAACCGCTGACGAGCTGGAGAACGCGCTGGCGGAAGGGATGGGTTTTGACGGCTCGTCGATCGAGGGTTTCAGCCGAATTCAGGAATCGGACATGGTCGCCTTCCCGGACACGGGGACCTTCTCTGTCCTGCCTTGGCGGCCGGAGCAGCAGGGTGTGGCTCGGATGTTCGCCGACGTCCGGAATCCTGACGGCAGCCCGTTCGAGGGCGATCCTCGCAACGTTTTGAAGCGCAATCTGGAGCGGGCGGCGAAGATGGGCTACACGTTCTACGTCGGCCCGGAGCTGGAGTACTTCTACTTCAAGGACTCCGACGGCACCGAGGTGCTCGATCACGGCGGGTACTTCGATCTGACGCCGCTCGATCTGGCGCGAGACCTTCGGCGCCAGACAATACTGTCTCTGCAGGCCATGGGCGTCGACGTCGAGTACTCCCATCACGAGGTGGCGCCGAGTCAGCATGAAATCGATCTTCGCTACACCGACGCGCTCACGATGTCGGACAGCGTCATGACCTATCGCCTCGCGGTCAAGGAGATCGCGCAGCAGAACGGGGTCTACGCGACGTTCATGCCGAAGCCGATCTTCGGCGTCAACGGCAGCGGCATGCACACTCATCAGTCGATCTTCCGCGGCGACGACAACGCCATGTTCGACGCGAACGACGAGTACCATCTCTCCGCGGAAGGGCGCAGCTACGTGGCGGGAATCCTCAAGCACGCGCCGGAGTTGACGGCCGTCCTCAACCAGTGGGTCAATTCCTACAAGCGGCTCGTGCCCGGCTACGAAGCGCCTGTGTACGTTTGTTGGGCGCGGCGCAACCGCTCCGCGCTCGTGCGAGTGCCGATGTACAAGCCCGGCAAGGAGAAGGCCACGCGAGTCGAACTGCGCAGCCCGGACCCGGCATGCAATCCGTACTTGGCCTTCTCCGTGATGCTCGCCGCCGGTCTCGAGGGTATCGAGAAGGGGTACGAGCTGCCGGCCGAGTCGATGAATAACATCTACGAGATGACCGCGGAAGAGCGTGCCGATTGCGGCATCGAGACGTTGCCGGAAGACCTCTACGAGGCGATCAAGCTCACTGAGCAGTCCGAGCTGGTCCGCAAGGCGCTGGGCGATCACGTCTTCAAGTGGTTCGTCCGCAACAAGTACGACGAGTGGAATGAGTACAAGGCCCAGGTGAGCCCATACGAGCTCGATCGCTACCTGTCGATTCTGTAGCGATTCCTCAGCAGTCCGGCTCCCCGCGGCGCGAGTACGCCCGGGGAGCCTTGGCTTACGGGCTCAACGGGCCACGGCGGCTGGCCGTTCTGATGTGGGGGACCGATGAAGCATAAGGTCGGACTGGCGCAGATCTCGCCGTTGCTTGGCAACGTCGAGAAGAACATTGCCTTGTGCCGGGATGCCGTCGCTCGCGCGCAGGCGATCGACTGTTCCTGGGTGGTTCTCCCCGAGCTGGCGCTATCCGGGTATATGCTGCGCGATCTCGTTCCGGAGGTGGCGCTCACCCTCGACAGCGAGCCCATCGAGGAGCTGTCCGCCCTCAGCGCGCGGATCGCCATCACCGCCGGGTTTGTGGAAGAGACGCCGGACGGAAGGTTCTGCAACTCAGCCGCGCACTTCGAGAAGGGCAGGATCGCTCACGTGCACCGCAAGGCGTACCTGCCGACCTACGGCATGTTCGACGAGGGCCGCTACTTCGCGCCCGGAGACAGGATTCGAGCGTTCGACTCGGAGTTCGGCCGTCTCGGCCTCATGATCTGCGAGGACGCCTGGCACCTGTCCGTCCCCTACGTTCTGGCGCAAGACGGCGCCGAGATTCTGGTCATACTCTCTAGCAGTCCCGCTCGCGGCGTGCGCGGCGAGCACATCGAATCGAGCCAGGCCTGGGGCTTCATCGTGCGCGTCTACTCTGAGTTGCTCCGATGTTACGTGCTCTATGCCAATCGTGCGGGCTATGAGGAGGGCGTCAGCTTCTCCGGCGCGTCGCGTGCGTCGTCGGCCGGAGGTGCTACCATTGCGGAAGGGCCGCCGCTTGACGAGGAGCTAGTCACGGTGGAGATCTCAAGTCACGAGTTGCGCCGTGCGCGCCTCGCGACGCCCCTTCACCGTGACGAACGGTTGGAGTTGACCATGAGAGAACTGGAGCGAATCGCAGATGGAAGATATCGCGGCCCGTTCTAGCAAGGTCCGCAAGATACTGACGAACTTCATCGCCAACGAGATCCGACGTGTCGGCATGGAGAGCGCCGTCGTCGGGCTCTCGGGAGGCGTCGATTCGTCCTTGGTGGCCTATCTCGCCGCCGAGGCGCTCGGGCCGCAGCACGTCTTCGGCCTGATCATGCCGTACAAATCGAGCGCCGCCGACTCGGTCGCCGACGCCAGGCTTGTCGCCTCCAAGATCGGCATATCCGTCGAGGAGATCGACATTACGCCGATGGCCGACGCCTACTTCGACACCTACGCCGCCGACGCTTCGCCTCTGCGATGCGGCAATGTCCTGGCGCGCCTTCGAATGATCTGCCTATTCGACCGCTCGGCCGTTCACGGCGGGCTCGTGCTGGGAACGAGCAACAAGACGGAGCTTCTGCTCGGCTACGGCACGATACACGGAGATCTGGCGTCGGGAATCAATCCGCTGGGAGACATCTACAAGACGCAGGTTCGGGATCTCGCCCGGCACGTCGGCGTACTGGATCACATCATTGCCAAGGCCCCGAGCGCCGACCTGTGGCCGGATCAAACCGACGAGGGCGATCTCGGCTTCACCTACGAAGAAGTCGACAAGCTTCTCTATCTCCTGGTCGACCTGCGCTATGACCGCAAGGCGCTGATCGAGGAGGGCTTCGCCGTCGACTTCGTCGATCACGTCTACGGCCTCATCCAGCGAACCCAGTACAAGCGACGTCTGCCTCTCATCGCGAAGGTGTCGGGGCGCACGGTGGACCGCGAATTCAGGTATTCCCGCGACTGGGGCGTCTAGCCGCGATCCGATGCCCGTCGGGTTCCAGCCTCACCCCGTACGGCCTGCGCGAATGTCAAGCCGGACTTCTTGTGTGTCGACAATAAGCGTAGACTCGCAAGAGAGGTCCGACGGCGCCTCTTTGGGAACGTCGACACACCATGGAAGGAGGCACGCCAGCCGCCAAGCACACTTGGCTTGCGCCGCCCGACGCTGGCGCCCAATCATGGGAGATCCTGAGACCCACGAGCAGCCCTCAGTCCAGGCTAGATTGCAGCTGGTCAAGAATATCGCCAGGGCTTTGAACAGCGCGAACAATGCCATCACCCTATATCCTCCGGAGAGCCCCATGCCGCGGGAGGCCGCGGCCGGCTTTGTCGTTGCCCTCGAGCGATTCCTGATGTTCGAGCCGTACCTCCAGTTGACCGTCTCATCCAACTCACTGTGCCTTGAAGGCGAAGATGTCTGCGGCACCTCGAGCAGCGTTCGGCGGTTCGCCTTTCATCTCCACTCGCGCCAGGTGGGGCAGGTGCGCTTCCTGCCCGGCATCGATGCTGAGGAATCGGTGCGGTTCTTGCGGATTCTCTCGGCAGATGCTGAAGCGTTGCGGGCGAAGGGCGGTCTCGTAAAGGCACTTGGTGCCGGCGGCGTAGAGCACGTTAAGGTCGTCGATCTGGCGCAGGAGGCCGCCGCCGTGTCGGGAAGCGTGGCGCCTGACGCGACTGAGGTCGCGGGCGTGGGCGCGCTTCGGGAAGAGGCGCTCATATCGCGTGACGCCGGCGAGACCCGGCAATGGCTGGCTGATGCGGCGACGGGCGTCACTGCCGCGGGATTCAGTGGGGCGGAGGCGGGCCTGGAACTGTCGAAGATCCTGTCCATCGAAGCCGAGAGAGCGCTTTCATATGAAGGCGCCGAGCGGGAGCTGGGGCTGGACAACTTGACCAGCGCGGTGACGTCACTGGACGATTCATCTCGCAGGAGTCTCATAGGCGCGCTCATGACGTCGCCTGATACCGCGTCGTCGGCCCTGAACGCCCTCCTGTCGCGGCTGGACGAATCTGAGCTTGTCGCGGCGCTGAGCGACGTCGCGGCCGGCTCCGGCGTGAAGCCGATCGAGTTGCTCAAGGAGTCCGCGCTCGATCAGCAGAGGCGAGACCGCATCGCCGGGAAGGCGGACGCGCTCTTGCGCATGTCCGCGCAGGAGTCGGCTCAGGCCGCCGCGGTTCGCCGACCGGCCGTGCCCGAACCGACGGCCGCTCGGCCCGACGAGTCTCTGCCGCGGTGCGCCCGCAAGGGCGACGACGTGCCGTTCTCGGCCACTCGTCTGGCTACCGACATACGGCAGTTCACGAAAGAGGAGCGTGAGTCGCTGCTCGCCGCGCCGCAAGAGGCGGCGGCCAGCGATCTCGACAGGCCGATGAGCGCTCTATTGTATCTTCTCAACAGATCCAGGGAGACGGAGGCTTCCGAGACGATCGAGTCGATCCTCCAGACCGCGTCCTACGCGCTGGAGCTGGGGCAGACCTCGACCGTCACACGGGCAATCTGCGGTCTTCGCGTTCGGCTTGGAGACGCAGAACCCGGTTCCGACCTCGGGCGCAGCCTCGAAGCTGCGCTGATTCGTCTGAGCAGCGGCGAGATCGCCCAAAGGATCGTGGGACTGCTCGACGGCGAAGGTGGCGAGTCGCGACTCGGCGACGCCTGCGCGTACTTCACAAACGCTCAACCCGCGGCACAGGAAGTGGCTGTCGACATGCTCGGCGCGGACACGTCTGGGGAGCTGAAAACGCGAATCCAGCAGTTGCTGAGAAGCCTCGGCCCAAGCGCCGCCGGAGTGCTTGAGCGCCACGTCACCGACAAGCGCTGGGTCGTGGCCCACTTCGCGGTTGGGATTCTCGGGGACATGGGCGAGCCTCGCTACGTTCCGGCGCTGAGAAGAGCGTTGTCCTACCATGAGCCTCGCGTGGTCGAATCGGCGATGCGAGCCCTGTCGAAGATAGGCGGCCGCGACGCGGAGGAGGCGCTCGTGTCGGCCGTGGAGCATGGCTCCGAGGCCGCGCGCCGTCTGGCCATCGATCTGCTTGGCCCGATGCGCTCCACCTACGCCGTTCCGGCCCTTCAGCGGCTTGCTACGGCCGGGGATCTGTTCGGCCGGGGCCTTGACGAGAAACTCGCCGCGACGAGGGCGCTGGGCGCCATCGGCAACGCGCCGGCGGTACAGGCACTCGAGGAGGCGGCCCATACTCGATTCCTCTTCAGCCCGGGAAGGACACGGCAGTTTCGCGCCTCGGTGCGCCAGCTGCTTGCAGCCGCCACGGGTCCATCGGCGCAAGGACGTGAAGGACAATGAGCGACGGGACGGTCGGCTCAGGATCCAACTCGACGGGGGGCGTCCTGCTGGGCCGGAAGGACCGGCTGCAGCGGGTTCGCAACGCCGTGCGGATGCTTGCCGTCGCCGAGCGAGAGGTGGCGCTGTATCCGTCGAGCCATCCGGCGGTTCTGGGCGCCGTGCGCCAGCTGCATGACAGCCTGCTCTACCTGCTGGAACGCGTGGATCACGTGACGTTCAATGTCTACCGGGGGATTCTCTTCCTCGAGGATGAGGTGATGCCGGACGAAACCGCGCGCCACCACCGGCTCGTGGAGCGTCTGGTCGAGATGGGCATAGGTTCCGTCACGTTCAGTCGCGGTCTCGAGGAGGACGAGCTGATCGCATTCATCGAGCTGCTTGGCGGAGGCGAGGGGAGCGAGTCGATCTCTACCGTCACAGAGACGCTGAACCGTCAGGGCATCAGGAATCT
The DNA here is from genome assembly GCA_020723435.1 of Slackia heliotrinireducens. Lineage (GTDB taxonomy): Bacteria > Actinomycetota > Aquicultoria > DYIV01 > DYIV01 > DYIV01. The sequence goes on from DYIV01000035.1 coordinate 6,959, forward strand.
GCGCGTCTACGAGAAGAGTAGCCTGGTCGGGGATGACAGCTCGTCCGAGGAAGACGACAGCGCCGCTCGGAAGAAGCTCTACAGCGCCACGATGGATGCCGTCGGCGCGCTGGCCGAGAGCGTCAAGATCGGAAGGACGCTCGATGTGATGCCGGCGCAGAATCTCGTCAACAACCTGCTTGAGGAGCTTCTGCGCGACCGGGCGACGATGATAGCGCTGGCCAGCATGCGCAGCCACGATGTCTACACACTTGGACACAGCGTGAACGTGTGCATTCTGGCCTCCGCTCTGGGGTCGCTCCTGTCGATCAGCAAGGACCCGTTGCGTTCGCTTGGACTGTCCGGACTACTCTACGATTTGGGGACTCTGCGCATCCCCGAGTCGATCCTGAAGAAGGGCGGCCCCCTGACGCGCGAGGAGTGGGATATCGTAATGAAGCATTCCTCGGAGGGAGCCGAACTGCTCAAGAAGCTGCAGCCGTCCAACTCCGCGCCCATGGTCGTGGCCATGGAGCATCATATGCGCTATGACCTTCAAGGATATCCAAGACCGGCCGATGGGAAGTCGCTCCACCTGTTCAGCAGGATCGTCTCCATCTGCGACGCCTACGACGCCATGACGACGCGGCGGCCGTTCCGCAGGGCGATCAGGCCGGAGCAGAGCGCCGCCATACTGATGCAGGGACTTGGCCGGGCCTACGACCCGGGAATCACCAAGGCATTCATCAACATGCTCGGGATCTACCCCACGGGCGCGGTCGTGCGGCTCAGCACCGGGGAGATCTGCGTCGTCGTCAGACCGAATCCGCGCGATCTGCTGCGCCCGAGGGTGCGTGTCGTCTTCGACCGTGGTGGGAACCGGCTCGACGGAGACCAGCAGCGTGTCATCGACACCGCCCAGCGCGACGGCGAAGGCAACTGGAAGCGTGTCATCGTCGACACGCTGGATCCGGGGCAACTCGGCATCGACATGGCGGATTTCGTGTGAGCACCGTCGCCGTCGTCAAGTGCGCCTCATACGACGAGGAGGAAGTGGACGCGGCGGTTGCCGAGGCCGTCGAGCTGGGCGGCGGGCTAGAGTCCCTCCTCGCCCGCGGATCGACCGTTCTGCTCAAACCCAATCTGCTCGAAGTCCGCGACGGCGAAAGCGGGGCAACAACCGACCGGCGCGTAGTCGGGGCGCTCGTGAAGATGATCCGCGCGCGAGGAGCTTGCGCCCTGGTCGGAGACTCGCCGGGATTGCGCCATCGCGGGGCCGGCGACACGGTCCTCGACGTGACGGGCATGAGAGCCCACTGCGAGGAGCTCGGCGCGGCCGTGGAGAGCTTCGAAAGCGCGCGCCTCACAGATACGTCAATTGCCGGCGGCATCGTCTTGAAGCGGGCGGTTGTCGCGGCGGCCGCCGTCGAGTCCGACCTCGTCATCAGCATACCCAAGCTCAAGACGCACTCGCTGACGGTGATGACGGGGGCGGTCAAGAACCTCTACGGCGTGCTGCCGGGCGGACAGAAGACGCTCGGTCACGTCCTTGGCCGCACGCATGCGGAGTTCGCCGACGTTCTGTGCGATCTGTACTCGCTCGTCCGGCCTCGGTTCGCGGTGATGGACGCGGTGACGGGAATGAGCGGTACGTGGAGAACGCAGAAGGACCGGATCCGTCCCGGACTCATTCTGGCCTCGGCGGATGCCGTGGCCCTCGACGCGGTCGCCTGTGAGCTGGCCGGGTTGTCGCCCATGGACGTGCCGACTCTGAGGCAGGCGCACGAACGGGGACTGGGCGTCGCCGATCCGGCCCTGATCGAAGTCGTCGGTGAGACGAGCGCGCGAATCGAAGACTTCACCCTTCCGTACAGAACGTCGATCGCCTGGAGGCTCCTGAGACTATTCGCGCCCGCTCTGCAGAAGGAGGATCCTCGAGTAGTCCCAGAGCTGTGCGATGGCTGCCGGGCATGCGAGGATGCTTGCCCGGCCCACGCGATCGGCTACCCGGACGGCAGAGCCCAGATCGACCTCGAAGGGTGCATCCGCTGTTTCTGCTGCCTGGAGCTGTGCCCCCGTCGCGCCGTCGAGATCGAGCGCGGCTGGCTGGGCAAGAGGCTATTCGGCGGCCGATAGTCCCGGACCAACCAGCATCGCTCGCTTGGGAGCATCGCTCGCTTGCGATCGGCGGGAATAACTATGGTGCTCGTGTCTTCAAAGGCAAAGGAGGAAGCATCATGGCACTGGAGGTATGGGAGATAGACCCGGCGCACTCGAGCCTCAACTTCTCCATTCAGCACCTGCTCATCTCACACGTGCGCGGCCGCTTCTCGGAGTGGCGGGGCACACTGAAGATAGATGAGCAGTATCCCGAGAACTCGTCGGTCGAGCTTCACATCCAGGCGGACAGCATCGACACGCACAATCTGGAGCGCGACACTCATCTCCAATCGGAGGACTTCCTCGACGTGGAGAACTATCCCGAGATCGTCTTTCAGAGCAAGCGTGCAGAGAAGACCGACCCGGATCACCTGCGCGTCATCGGCGATCTTCGGATTCACGGCATGACGCGTGAGGTAGCGGTCGAGGCCGTCTTGACGGGACGGGCCGTCGATCCGTGGGGCAAGCATCGCATGGGTCTGCAGGCCACAGCATCGCTGGATCGCAGAGACTTCGGTATCGACTGGAACCAGCCGCTCGAAGGCGGCGGCCTGCTGGTCGGCAATGAGGTCACCTTCACTGCTGAGATCGAGGCCGTAAGGCAGACCGAAATAGCCGCCGCATAGGCCGGATCGCTAGGACCTGGGCCGAGACGCTACGACCACATCTGCTTTATCTGGTTGCGGATGTCGGTCGTTGAGATCGCGGCGGCCGCGGAGTCCGTGACCGCATCGGGATTGTCGGGAGCGAGCCCGGCGTCGCATAGCTCGAAACGGTCGCGTACGCTGCCGCACAGGAATCGTGTAGGCTGCGCGTAGCCGTGGACATCCGTGGTCCGGCGTCCCAGCCTGTAGTAGCGCAGAGGAAAGCACACACACAAATGGTCCCGGGCCCGCGTCAGGGCAACGTAGAAGAGACGTAGTTCCTCGTCGATCTCCTCCGAGCTGCCGCATGCCATGTCCGACGGGATGTTGCCGTCGGCGGCATGGATGACGTAGCAGGCGTCCCATTCGAGGCCCTTGGCCGAGTGCATCGTGGAGAGAATGAGATAGTCCTCATCCAGGTGTGGCGGACCGGCGAGATCCTCGGTCCACGTGGGTGGATCAAGCGTGATTTCGGCCAGGAAGCTCGCGCGGTTGCCGAACTTGCCGGCCAGCTGCTCCAAGTGCTCAAGGTCGCGCATCCGCGCGTCCGCATCGTCGAATCGCAGCTCGATGAGCGGATTGTAGAACGTGCGAACGGCGTGGAGCTGGGACGACAGATCGGCGTGCGAGTTCGACGCCAGATCCGCAACCAGGGAGACGAATTCGCGCCAAAGCGACGCGGCCACGCCGGCCGGCGTCTCGGCGTGCCAGGGTGAGAGGTTTCCGCCCGTCTCGGTCACGGCCGACATGAGCTGTGCGGCGCGCTTGGGTCCGACGCCCGGCAGCAACAGCAGAACTCGACTGCCCGCCACAACGTCGCGCGGGTTCTCCGCGAGCCTCAGGAAGGAGACCAGGTCCTTGACGTGAGCCGTCTCGGCGAACTTGAGTCCGCCATACTTGTGGAAAGGGATGCTGCGGCGAGCGAGCTCCAATTCGATTTCCAGGCTGTGGTGCGCCGCGCGGAAGAGCACCGCCTGGCGGCGAAGGGGAATACCCTCTTCGCGGCGGGCGAGAATCCTCGTGATGACGAAGTGGGTCTGCTCCGACTCGTCCCGGCAAGTCACCAGGGCCGGGGGCTCGCCCCCATCACGTTTCGACCAAAGGTCCTTCGTATGCCGCTCGGCCGCCTGTGCGATGATGCCATTCGTCGCCGAGAGGATCGGCTCGGTGCTGCGGTAGTTCTGCTCGAGCGTGACGACCGTCGCCCGCTCGAACTCCTTCGGGAAGTCGAGGATGTTGCGCACGGTCGCCGCTCTGAACGAGTAGATGGCCTGCGCGTCGTCACCGACGACCGTGATGCCCGTCCCGTCGGGACGAAGCGCTTTCAGTATGTCCGCCTGGATGACGTTCGTGTCTTGGTACTCATCGACCAAGACACAGTCGAAACGGGAGCGCACGGCCTCGCCGGCCACCGGGTCGGCCAGCACCGCCCGCCAGAAGAGCAGCAGGTCGTCATAGTCGAGGACGGCCATGTCCTCTTTGCGGTCGACGTAGGCGGCGAAGAGCCTCCCTAGATCGTCCTCGTGCCGGCGGCACCAAGGAAAGGCGGTCTCGAGCACCGACTCGAGCGGCGCGGACGAATCGACGCAGCGGCTGTAGATGTCCATGCACGTGCCCTTCTGCGGGAAGCGCCGGTCAGTCGTGGCCATCCCCATCTCCGTGCGGGCCACGTGCAGGAGATCCTCTGAGTCGGCGCGATCCAGGATCGTGAATGATGGATCCAGCCCGATTGACTCGCCATGCAACCGGAGCAGGCGCGCGGCGGTTGCATGGAACGTGCCTCCCCAGACCTTGGCGCTCGCGGTGACGGGTTGCCTGAGACCGGCCTCGCCGGCGCGCGCCCTGAGCTTGCGCAGGATGCCGTCCACGCGCGAGAGCATCTCGGCTGCGGCGCGACGGGTGAAGGTCAGCAGCAGAATCCTGCCGGGGTCGACGCCTGATGCGATGAGATAGGCTACGCGGTGGGCGAGCGTCGTCGTCTTACCGGTACCGGCTCCCGCCACGATCAGCAGCGGACCGGCTCCATGGCGGGCCGCGGTCTTCTGTTCGGTGTTGAGGCCGTCAAAGACGGCCTGCTCCAATGCCCGGTCGATAGGCAGCTCCTTTACCCGTAGCCTGGTTCGGTGGTCCGCAGTCTCGTCGAGTTGCCCGCGATGTCCTTGGTGGCCCGCAGTCTCCTTGGGCGGTCGGCGATCGGACACAAACATACGTTCGCTATCGGACATGATAGCTCTTTCCCTGCCCAACGCAACCCGGGACTTCCCAGCGGCGAGCCTGAGAGGTTCCATGTCCTTTCGGACACGTGGATCCGGGGCACTCACCTCGCCGCCAGGCTCCGGGTGGGCACGGGTCAACCGATGGCTATCGTACATGGTGGGTATGACATGCCCACAGTCAGCAGGCCGCGTTGCGGTCCGCGCAGGGAATCGGCGCTTTACGCGCCTGTCCGAGCGGGGCAGAGGGCGTCGTCCCTCGAGGCTTGGCAAGAAGCGAAGGATGTGAGAGAATATACCCCAGCGGGTATATGCCCAGCAAGAAGTCGGCATCTCCTCTCATCGGCGGTGGCGGCGAATACGACGGGCCAACCTCAGGTTCTACCGACGTTGGCCGCTACGGTGCGAAGATGCAAGGGGGACGAGATGATCGGCGCAAGGACAGGGCTTCGCGAGGAGTTGAGCGGCCATTTCGGCGAGCGGGTCAGATTCGACCGGCTCGAGCGAAAGCTGTACTCCCATGACGTGGGTGAGATGCCGCGCCTGATGCGGCCGCTCGTGGATGCGGGGATGGCGGGGGCTGTCGTCAGACCCCTGGACGAAGAGGAACTTATCTGGCTCGTCACGCGGGCTGGACGCCATCATATTCCTGTGGTGCCTCGCGGCGCGTCGACCTCAGGCTACGGGGGCGTGCTTCCGGCCGAAGGCGCTGTCGTCGTGGACATGTCGCTCTTCGCCGAGATCATCTCGTTCGACACGCGGGAGATGACGGCGACAGTCGGCGCCGGAGCGATTTGGGAGGACGTGGAACGCGCGCTGGCCAAAGAAGGCCTGGCGCTACGACTCTATCCGTCATCCGCGCCATCCTCCACCGTGGCCGGATGGTTCGCCCAAGGCGGCGCGGGCTTCGGCTCCTACGAGTACGGCTACTTCAAAGAGAACGTCGCCGCGGCGCGCGTGGTCCTTGCCGATGGCACGACAAAGGAGTTCTCGGGAGACGATCTGGCCAAGATCGCCGACGCCGAGGGAACGACCGGCTTCATCACGCGGGTCACGATAAGAGTGCGCCGGCTGGAAGAGGAGGGCGTGCGGGCCATCTCATTCAAGGACTCGGCATCGCTTGCCGCCTTCGTTGGGCAGGTGCGGGCCCGCCAGTTGCCGGTCTGGTCTTTGACGTTCATCAATCCGACCAGCGTCCGTCTGAAGGCGCAGGCGCCGCCGAGGGTGCACGCGGGTCACGAGGTCGGCCATCGCGTCGACCTCCCCGAATCCTATATCGCCCTCATCGCGTATCCGTCCTCACGCGCCACTGAGATCGAGGGTTCGCTCGCCGGACTCGCCGAGACGGCGGGGGCTACCGTACTCACCGAAGAGCAGGCGCGTCACGAGTGGGAAGAGCGTTTCAATCCGATGAAGGTCAAGCGCATCGCGCCGACCATGATTCCCATGGAGATCATCATCCCGGAGGCATCGCTCCCGGCGGTCTTGGACGAGCTGGCCGCCAAGATGAAGCAGCCGCTCGTGCTCGAAGGCATGGTTGGAAAGGACGGCGATGTCGTCCTGCTCGGCTTCATCCCGCACGACGCTCGCCGCTTCGGCTTCAACCTCGCCTTCGGCCTGGCGCTGTCGGCGATCAAGATTGCCGAAGCACACGGCGGGCGCGTCTACTCTACCGGTCTGTACTTCCGGCACAAGGCCGCGGAAGTTCTCGGGGCGGACGGTCTGGCCGCATATCGGTCGGCCAAGGCCGAGCTCGACCCGGCCGGCATAATGAATCCCGGAAAGGTCGTCGGCAACGGCTCGCTCGGCACGGCGATGCGGGCGGCCGGAGCGGTCGAGCCGCTGGTTCGACTGGTGGCCAACGCCGCGAAGGCTCCACTCGGACAGCGTTTCGAGGGCAGCGGTCGCGGAAGCGTCCCCGATGAAGTCGCCTGGTACGCACAGGCCTGCGTGCAGTGCGGCTACTGCGTGCACACCTGCGATCAATACTATGGACGAGGTTGGGAATCCGACTCCCCGCGCGGCAAGTTCTACTACCTGCGCGAGGTCCTCGCCGGCCGTGAGAAGATAGGCCAGGATGACGTCAATCGTTTCCTCGTCTGCACGACCTGCGAGGAGTGCTCGGTTCGCTGCCAAATCGACATGCCGGTCGAGGAGGCATGGATGCAGCTTCGCGGCAAGCTCATCCACGAAGAGGGGCGCATGACGTTCCCCCCGTTTGAGATGATGCGCGCCGCGCTGGAAGGTGAGGGCAACATCTGGGCTCGCTACCGGGCCAATCGCGACGGCTGGGTGCCTGAGGACATGCGCGAGAGGATCAAGCCGAAGGCCGACGTCGCGTACTTCGCCGGCTGCACCGCATCCTACGTGGAGCCCGACATAGCGGAGGCGTCGATCCGACTTCTCGACGCAGCCGGAGTCGAGTTCACAACGATGGGCAAGGATGAGAATTGCTGCGGCATCCCCATGCTTGTCGCCGGCAAGTGGGACGCCTGGGCCGACAATATGCGCCACAACGTCGAGAAGATGAAGGAAACCGGCGCCAAGACCGTTGTCGCCTCCTGTCCCGCCTGTCACATGGTGTGGAAACAGCTCTATCCCGAGTGGGCGGCCAAGCTGGGCATCGAATACGACTTCGACGTGAAACACTACTCGGAAATCGCCGCGGAGAAGATCGCAAGCGGTGAGCTGAAGTTCACGCATCCGGTCAACGAGAAGGTCACCTTCCACGACTCGTGCCACATCGGCCGCGCTTCCGGTGTCTACGAGCCTCCGCGCGAGTTGATAGAGGCCATCCCCGGCGTCGAGCTGGTGGAGATGGAGCACAACCGCGAGGAGGGCCTCTGCTGCGGCTCAGTGCTGACCCTGGTCGGCGAGCGAAAGGTCGCGCCGGCCATCGGCGCGGTGAAGATGGAAGAGGCTGAGGCGACCGGAGCCGATGAAGTGCTCGCGCTGTGTCCGTGCTGCCAGGTGCAGATGCGCCTGACCGCCGACAAGATGGGCGCGAAGATGCCCGTCAAGGACCTGGCCTCGTTTGCCATGAGAGGGCTGGGCTACGACATCCCCGACAGTACCAACGCCGCTCTGGAGGCTTGGGTGCCGTTTGAGAAGTTCATCGATCTGATGCAGCCCAAGGCCATGGCCGATCTGATGGAAGCCCTATTCCCTCCGATGTTCGCGGCAATGCCAAGACCGCTGGGCGCGATGATGAACTTGATGAAGAAAGTCCCCGGCGGCCTGGCCATCATGAAACCGATGATGCCGATGATGCTGCCGATGCTCGTGCCGATTCTCATGCCAAAGGTCATGCCCGAGATGCTGGCCGAGGTCGAGCGGCGCACCGGGCCCTTGCCGGACTTCATGGTCGAGCAGATGCCGGACTTGCTGCCCAAGACGATGGATGCGCTCATGCCGAACATGCTGCCGCTGATGACGCCATACGTCGTGCCGAAAATGCTTGAGTACATGCGGACGCAGTAGCGGTTTGACGCTCACCCACGCCGATGATTCAATGGCCTGGGTGACGCCATGGCGAAACAGGACCTCTACCGCACCGTCGAACTCACCGTACGCAATCGGCGCATGATCGAGAAATCGGACCGCGTTCTCGTCGCTGTGTCCGGAGGACCTGACTCGGTCGCAATGCTCTCGGTCCTCGCGGAGCTGGCGCCGCTGTTCGACCTGACACTCCACGTATTCCATCTCGATCACAAGCTGCGGCGCGGTTCCGCCGCCGACGCTCGGTTCGTCGGTGACTTGGCCTCGTCGATGGAGTTGGCGGCGACCCTGATCGGCTTCGACGTCAGCGCCTACTGCCGGGAGCGTCATGTGGGCGTCGAGACCGGTGCGCGCGAGGTGCGCTATCAGCTGATGGATGAGGTGGCGCGGGAGGTCGGCGCCACCAAGATCGCCACCGGCCACACGCTCGACGATCAGGTCGAGACCTTCCTCATGCGTCTAGCTCGGGGCGCGGGCACGACCGGGCTGCGCGCCATTCCACCCGTGCGCGGCCGCTACATCAGACCGCTGATCGACGCATCCCGCAATCAGGTGCTCGAGTACTGCGCGTCCCGCGGGCTCGATTTCCGTGTCGACGAGACCAACCACGTCCCCGACCAGCCACGCAACGTGCTGCGACTGGACGTCGTGCCGATGTTGCGCCGAATCAATCCCCGCTTCGACGCGACCGTCGCGCGAACCGTCGAGATCCTATCGGATGAAGACGAGTACATGCTCAGCGAAGCGATTATCGTCTTCGACGGACTGGCCCGCAAGGTGGGAGACGCGATTCGAATCCAGCGCGAGGACTTCCGCATGCTCGATGCGGCCGTGGCCCGCCGAGTGCTCCGGCTGGCGATCGAGACGCTGGAACCGGAGGCGCCCGGCGTGGACGCCGCTCAGGTTGAGGAAGTGCTGCGCCAGCTCGGGCGTGGAGACGATTGCGACGTGCATCTGTCGGGGGGCCTTGAGCTCTATGACGAGTACGGCGAGCTGGTCATCACTCGCAGAACGGAGCGGGCGACGGACGTGCGCACGGAGCTGTCGGTGCCGGGCGAAACGGACGTGCCCGAGCTGGATATCGCCCTGAGGGCGGCGTTCGTCGATCGAGCCGGGCTGCGTCTGACTCCGTCGGATGGGCGGCGAGCGGCGATAGACGCCGGCCGCGTGGATGGGCCCCTCGTACTCACGACTCCCAAGCCCGGCGACCGCTTCCAGCCTTTCGGGATGATTGGTACGAAGAAGCTCTCCGATTTCTTCGTCGACGGGAAGGTACCCAAGAGACAGAGAGCGAAAGTGCCGGTGGTCCGGTGTGACGAAGATATCGTCTGGGTCGTGGGTATGCGCATCGACGAGCGATACCGCGTCTGCGCCGAGACCAAGAAGGTCCTGCTGCTGGAAGCCGTGCAGAGGTGAGAGAGTGAAAGAGGACTTCTACGAAGAGATCGTCTTGTCGTCCGAACAGATCCAGGATCGCGTCGCGGAGCTTGCCGCCGAGGTCTCCAGAGACTACGCGGGCAAGACGCCTCTGGCAGTCGGAATCTTGCGGGGCGCCGTGGTCTTCATGGCCGATCTCGTGCGCCATATCACGCTGCCGATCGAGCTCGACTTCATGGCGGTCTCAAGCTACGGCAAGGCGACCAAGACCTCCGGCGTCGTGCGCATCTTGAAGGACTTGGATGAAGACATTAAAGGGCGTGACGTCCTGGTCATCGAAGACGTCCTCGATACCGGGCTCACCCTCGACTACCTGATGAAGTACCTCGGCGCCCGCGAGCCGGGCAGTCTCGAAGTCTGCGTATTGCTCAACAAGCAACTCGCCGGCAGAGAGATCGATACGAAGATCAAGTACTGCGGTTTCGAGGTGCCCGACAAGTTCGTCGTGGGCTACGGCCTCGACTTCAAAGAGCACTATCGCAATCTCCCCTACGTCTGCACGTTGAAGCCCGAGGTATATCGGGCACAATAACGCTCCGGGGGCCGCGCAGGCGGGGTTGCGGCGGTCGCTGGGTGGCACGGATTGTGCTACGATTCGGCCAGGACGATAGGGGGTTTTTCCCGTGAAGAAAATCGCAAAGAGCGCAGGATTCTACTTCCTCCTCCTCATCTTACTGGTCTTCTTCGCCAGGCAGCTGTGGACGCCGGAAGTCGAGACGAAGGACCGCGGTCTCAACGAATTCATGCGTGCGTTGGACAGAGGTCAAGTCAAGTCGGTCAAGATCCTGAAGAAGGATCAACAGATCACCGTAACGCCGCGCGGAGCCGACAAGGCGTACACGGTCAACTACTTCAGCGATGAGGCGCTCTCTCAGGCGCTGGACAAGCATCCCACGGTGGCCGTCGATGTCGATCCGCAGAAAGACAATCTCATCTGGCAGATTATCATCAGCTGGGCTCCGTTCATCCTCATCATAGCCTTCTGGTTCTTCATGATGCAGCAGATGCAGGGCGGCGGGAACAAGGTGATGAGCTTCGGCAAGAGCCGGGCGAAACGCGTCACGAAGGACCAGCCGCGGGTGACGTTCAGGGACGTCGCCGGCGTTGATGAGGCTGTCGAGGAGCTGCAGGAGATCAAGGAATTCCTCTCCAACCCGGCCAAGTTTCAGATGCTGGGGGCAAAGATCCCGAAGGGCGTCTTGCTCTACGGTCCTCCGGGTTCAGGCAAGACCCTGCTGGCGCGTGCGGTGGCCGGTGAGGCGGGCGTGCCGTTCTTCTCCATTTCGGGCTCGGACTTCGTCGAGATGTTCGTCGGCGTCGGCGCCAGCCGCGTGAGGGACCTGTTCGAGCAGGCGAAGGCGAACTCGCCGTGCATCATCTTCATGGATGAGATAGATGCCGTAGGGCGTCATCGTGGCGCGGGCCTTGGCGGCGGCCACGACGAGCGCGAGCAGACCCTCAACCAATTGCTCGTCGAGATGGACGGTTTCGACATCAAGGACAACGTGATTCTCGTCGCGGCCACGAACCGGCCGGACATTCTCGATCCGGCGCTGCTGCGCCCGGGCCGCTTCGACCGGCAGATCGTCGTCGATCGGCCGGACCTGCAGGGACGGCGTGGGATTCTCAAGGTGCACACGCGCGGCAAACCGCTCGAAAAGGACGTATCGATCGACGTGCTGGCTCGCCGCACTCCAGGCTTCACCGGGGCCGATCTGTCGAACCTGGTCAACGAAGCTGCGCTGCTGGCCGCGAGGCACGGCAAGAAAGAGATCGACATGGAAGAGCTCGAGGAAGCGATCGATAGAGTCATCGCCGGTCCCGAGCGCAAGACGCGGCTGATCACCGATAGGGAGAAGGAGATCATCGCACACCACGAGGCCGGTCACGCGCTCGTCAGCCACATACTGCCGAACACGGACCCGGTGCACAAGATATCGATAATCCCGCGCGGACGCGCGCTGGGCTACACGCTGACCTTGCCGACTGAGGACCGCTTCCTCGTCTCGCGCAGCGAGCTGACCAACAGCCTCGCCATGTTCCTCGGCGGGCGCGTCGCCGAAGAGGTCTTCTCCGGTGACATCACGACGGGCGCGTCGGATGACCTGGACAAGGCGACGAAAGTAGCACGCCAGATGATCACGGAGTATGGAATGAGCGACCGGCTCGGTCCCTTGACGCTGGGGCAGAAGCAGAGCGAGGTCTTCCTCGGCCGCGACTTCGCGACTCATCCGGACTACAGCCAGGAGATCGCCTTCGAGATCGACAAGGAGATCCGACGGATGATCGACGAGGCGTTCGACAAGGCGCGCAACATAATCAACGAGTATCGCGACAGGCTTGAGACCATCGCCAAGGCGCTGATCGACAAAGAGACAATCGAGAAAGAAGAGCTTCTGGCACTGCTCGACGGCGCGCCGTACGTGCCGCAGGAGGTTCCTAGTGAAGAGGAGCCGCCCGCCGAGGCGAAGCCGAAGACTGAGACGAAGCCGGCCAAGAAGCTCGGCGACCTGCCGGGGAGACTGAGGCCCGCGCCGGAGAGCTAGGCGCCGTCTTCCGCAGAGTTGAGTAATGCGACCCCGCGCACTCTGAGTGCGCGGGGTTTTGTGACCGCCGCGAGTGGGCGTATCCTCGGACAAATGATCTGAGCCGAGCGACCAGAAAGCTAATTGCCCAGGTCTTTTGCGCCGATTACCTGTATAGAAAGGACGGTCGCTATTGCGCCGCGGTTACGCGTTCCCGTATCATGCGGCGTAGGGGATTATTGTGAAGTACGTCCCGTCTTGTGGGTCTCGCGGGGATAGGGAAGTCACGTGAGCTGGGCACGGCGAAGCGCGGTCTTGAGATGGAGTTTCCAGGGGCGCCAAACGGCGGCCTTCGTTTTTGTAATTCTGCTGCTTCTTGTCTGGATTGTGTGGGGCGCCGTGGCGGCCGGCCCGGCCCGCGCCGCATCTGGAAGCGTCACCACTCCTGCTCTTCGAGCCAGTGCCT
>DYIV01000036.1:0-2252 GCA_020723435.1 Slackia heliotrinireducens
TTACGTTGGCATCGAGCAGCGTCGACAGCGCCTTCTCAAGCTCATCCTGGATTGTCGGCTCGTTCGGCTGCTTCTGAAAACCGGCGTACGCGGTGCCGTCGTACTCGACGACCAGCTTGATGTTGCGCATCCCACTCCCATTGCCCACAGACAGACGGTCGGCATGAGTGTAATACAACTCCGGAAGGCTTCAAGTCCGCAAAGCATCCGTCCGGCGACTCTGGGACGATCAGAGGCGCCCAAACGCGACGATCGCGGCGAGTGTCGCGACGGCGACCGCTGCGGCCACCCAGTCTGCCCGAGTAGCCGCCAGCTCGCGTAGGCGAGTCCGTCCCTCTCCGCCACGATAGCAGCGGGATTCCATCGCCATTGCGAGCTCATCCGCCGTGCGAAAGATCGAGACGAACAGCGGCACGAGGAGCGGAACGTACGCGCGCGTCCTGCGAATCAGATTACCCGACTCAAAATCGGCGCCGCGGGCCATCTGCGCCCGCATGATCTTGTCCGTCTCATCGACCAGCGTCGGAATGAATCGCAGGGCCACGGTCATCATCATCGCGATCTCATGCGCGGGCACGCCGAACCGCACGAGTGGGCGCAGGAGCGCCTCGATGCCGTCGGTCAATCGGATAGGTGTCGTCGTCAAAGTCAGGAGCGAGGAGCCGACAACCAACAACAGCAGGCGGAGCGAGAAGAACGCGCCGGATACGACACCCTGGCTGGTGACCTTGATTCCGCCGACCACCATCAGCGCCTCGCCCGGGCTGCTCACGAGGCGCACGGAGCGCAGCAGCATCGTCAGCACGACCAGGAAGGTCAGCGGCCTGAGGCCCCGCAGGATCCAGCGCGCGGGCAAGCCGCTGACACCCACCACCGCGCCCAGACAGGCGGCAACAAGACCAAAGCCCGCGAAGTTCGATACAAGGAATATCGAGATCATGAAGGCCAAAACCAGGCCCATCTTTAGGCGAGGGTCCAACCTGTGAACGATGGAATCGCCGGGGTAGTACTGACCGATCCCCGCAATCGACCTCATGTCTCATCACTCTTCTCGACGGCGTCCGCGACCGCCCGCGCCACGTCGTCGATTGTGACCGCCCCGGGCGCCACGTCCAGCCCGCGCCGTCGCAGCGCCGCCAGCGTCGCGACGCCCTGTGGCGGATCGAGACCGGCGCGCGCCAGCAGCTCCTCGCGCTCGAAAGCAACCGACGGCCGGCCGTCAAAGACGATTCGGCCCTCTCGCATCACTATCAAGCGCTCCACTAGCTCGGCGATCTCGTCGAGCGCATGCGAGACGATGACCACGCCAATGCCTTCCCGGTAGTGCAAGTCGCGCAGATGCGCCATTAGCTCGCGCCTTCCCACGGGATCCAGACCGGCGGTTGGCTCATCAAGAACGATGATGCGCGGGCGCATGGCAAGCACACCGGCGATGGCCACCCGGCGCTTCTCGCCGCCGGACAGCTCGAAGGGATTGCGAGGGCCGAAGAGGTCGGGGTCCAGCCCGACCATATCGAGCGCTTCCGTCACGCGTTTGCCCGCCTCGACGGCGCCGCAGCTCAGATTGCGCGGCCCAAAGGCGACATCCTCCCTAACCGTCGCCTCGAAGAACTGGTTCTCAGGAAACTGAAAGACCAGCCCGACGTGAGACCTCAGCTCGCGTGCCGCCTGACGCTTTGGAGGGACCCCGTCCACGAGCACACGTCCGGCAGTCGGCGCGAGAAGACCGTTGAGATGCTGCACCAACGTGGACTTTCCGGAACCGGTCGGACCGACGATCGCCGCGAAGTCCGTCTGATCGATGGACAGACTCGCCTCCTTGAGTGCATCGACGGAGAGCGCCGTGCCAGGCTGGTACGTGTGGCAGACGGCGTCTAGCTCAATGTGCATAGCGCCTCGACCAGGTCGCTTCGTCTGTAGAGGCCGTCCGGCACGGCGACGCCCTTCTCGCGTAGTAGCTCGGCGAGACTCGCCGCGTAGGGAGGTAGGATCCCGGCCCGGCGCAGCGTGTCCGTGTCGGTGAGGACATCCCCGGGAGCGCCGTCGAGACGGATGCGCCCCTCATCGAGTACGATCACTCTGTCCACGTCGGATGCCTCTTCTACGAAGTGGGTTATCAGCAGAACCGTCACGCCGTACTCGGCGTTGAGACGCCGAAGCACCCCGAGCACCTCCTGGCGTCCAGCTCCGTCGAGCATGGACGTGGCCTCATCCAAGACGAGATGGCGCGGCTGCATCGCCAGCACACCGGC
>DYIV01000036.1:2262-19808 GCA_020723435.1 Slackia heliotrinireducens
TGTTTCTGACCGCCGGAGAGCAGGTGAGGCTCTCGCTCCTCGAACCCGTCGAGCCCGACGGCCGACAGAGCGTTGCCAATGCGCCTGCGCATCTCCGCCCGAGGTATTCCGAGGTTCTCCAGACCAAAAGCAACGTCTTCTTCCACGATTGTTGCCACTATCTGGCTGTCTGGACTGGAGAAGACCATACCCAGGCGCCGGCGAACCTGCCACACGGAGTTCGGATCGCTCGTCGGCAACCCATCGACCGTCACCGAGCCGCCATTTGGGATGAGAAGTCCGTTGAGCAGTCGCGCAAGCGTCGACTTGCCGGAACCATTGCGCCCGAGAACCGCCACAGACTGTCCGTCAGGTATTGTCACGGAGATGTCATGCAACGCCGGAGTAGGTAACGGCCGGGTGGGATAGGCGAAGCTGACGTTGGCAAGGTCGATCATCGCCGCGCCTTTCAGAAGAGTGAAGAAGCGGGCTCGAGCCGTAGGACCCGACTCGCCCGCCCCAGAATCGACACGGCAGCTCCCGGTCTCGCTACACCAGCTCTATGAGAACCATCGGAGCCGCGTCGCCCTGCCGTGGTCCGAGCTTGACTATTCGCGTGTAGCCGCCGTTGCGTTCGGCGAACCTGGGACCAACCTCGGCGAACATCCTGTGCACGAGGGCCTTGTCACCGAGCACGGCCATCGCCTGGCGGCGGGCGTGCACATCCCCGCGCTTGGCCAGGGTGATCAAGTTCTCTACTACGGGGCGAAGTTCCTTGGCACGCACATCCGTCGTGCGTATCTTCTCGTGCTCCAGAAGCGACGCGGCCATACCGCGCAAGATCGCCTTGCGGTGAGAAGCGTCTGAGGCGAACTTCTTGCCCTTCTTTGCGTGTCTCATTCTCTCAACCGGCCTTCACTCAAGAAACTGACAGCTACTATGACGCCTTGAGACCGAGACCCATCTGGGCCAGGCGGTCCTTCACTTCCTCGATGGACTTCGCACCGAAGTTGCGGATGTTGAGCAGGTCGGCCTCGGTCTGCTCAACGAGTTGATCGAGCGTGTTGATCCCCTGCCTCTTCAAGCAGTTGTACGAGCGCACCGACAGCTCCAGATCTTCAATCGGAGCGTCCAGCGTCTTGTCTTTCTCAGCCTCGTCGACCACGAAGATGGTGCCCGCCTGCTCCTCCGCCGACTCCTCCATGAGGAGCAGCATGTGCTCGTTGATGACCTGGCCGGCAAGGGCCACGGCATCGACGGGCTTCATCGAGCCGCGCGTCTCAACTTCAAGAACCAGCCTGTCATAGTCCGTGCGCTGGCCGACGCGCGTGTTCTCGACTTCGTAGGTGACGCGGTTCACGGGCGAGAATATCGAGTCGATCGGAATGACGCCGATAGTATCCGTCGGCTTCTTGTTTCGATCGGCCGACACGTAGCCTCGACCCGTCTCGGCTATCATCTCCATCTCGAGCTTGCCGTTCTTGTTGAGCGTGGCGATGTAGTGGTCAGGATTGACCAGTTCCACATCGGCCGGGAGATCGATGTCGGCCGCGGTCACGGTCTTCGGTCCCTTCACCTTCAGCCGCAACACTGCGGGCTCCTCTCCGCTATGCCGCAGCACGAGCTCCTTCAGGTTGAGGATGATCTCAGTGACATCTTCGCGCACCCCCGCGATCGTCGAGAACTCGTGCGCCGCGCTATCTATGCGGACAGACGTGATGGCCGCGCCCGGCAGACACGACAACAGAACTCTGCGGAGCGAATTGCCGAGCGTATGACCGAAACCCCTTTCGAGCGGCTCTACCGAAAGGTGGGCCAGCGTATCAGACTCATGCTCGACTGATACATGGGGCTTGCGGATTTCTATCACTTGCACATCCTCCTTGGACGTCTTCTCGTCGGTCGGCTACCGCTACTTCGAATACAGCTCGACAATGAGCTGCTCCTGAACAGCTAGGTCTATCTGGTCTCTGGTGGGCGCGTCGAGCACTCTGCCCGCCATGTTGTCGGGGTCGACTTCAAGCCACCCCGGAACCTCGCCACGAGCGCTCGAGTCGAGCGCGAACGTGATCCGAGTCATCTTGCGGCTCTTGTCGGCGACTGTGATGCTGTCTCCAGGCTTTACCTGCGCGGACGGGATGTTAACCTTGCGGTCGTTTACCCTAAAGTGCCCATGCCGTATCAGTTGCCGCGCTTCTCGCCTGGAGTTCGCAAAACCGAGCCGATAGACGACGTTGTCAAGGCGGGTCTCAAGCAGCCTGAGCAGGTTCTCGCCTGTGATGCCCTTCTGTTTCACGGCCAGCTTATAGTAGTTCCGGAACTGCTTCTCCAACAGACCGTACTCACGCTTCGCGTGCTGCTTCTCTCGAAGCTGAACCGCATACTCGCTCATCTTCGGGCGCCGCTTTCCGAAGCCGCCCGGCGGGACGTTCCGCCGCTCCATCGCGCACTTGTCGCTCACGCAACGGATGCCCTTCAGAAACATCTTCGTCTGCTCTCTGCGGCACAGCTTACATGCCGCCTCCGTGTATCTTGCCATCGCTAGACTCCTACACCCTTCTCCGCTTGCGCGGGCGGCACCCGTTGTGTGGGACCGGCGTCACGTCGTTTATGCCACTCACGGTCAGTCCTGCCGCTTGCAGCGACCTGATCGCTGTCTCTCGTCCGGAGCCGGGTCCTTTGACGTATACCTCGACCTTGCGCAGACCATGCTCCTGCGCCTTGCGCGCGGCCTGCTCGCTCGCCATCTGCGCGGCGAACGGAGTCGACTTCCGAGAGCCCTTGAATCCGATGCTTCCCGCGCTCTCCCACACCACGACGTTTCCTTCGGAATCGGTAATCGTGATGATCGTGTTGTTGAACGTCGACTTTATGTGAGCCTCGCCAACGGCGATGTTCTTGCGCTCGCGCCGTTTGACCCTGCCCTTTGCGCCCTTCTTCTTAGCAACCAAGTAATCCTACCTTTCTGGGGAAGCCCGCCGTGTCCTACTGGCGTGCCTTCTTCCTGACACCGACTTGCCGCCTAGGACCCTTTCGAGTCCGGGCATTGGTGTGGGTGCGCTGCCCGCGAACCGGAAGCCCCCTGCGATGACGCAGGCCCCGGTAGCAGCCGATCTCCATCAGGCGTTTGATGTCCTGTGAGACCTCGCGGCGCAGATCGCCTTCAACCTTGCAGTTCTTGTCGATGTACTCACGCAACTTGACGACTTCTTCGTCAGTGAGATCCCGCACCCGCGTGTCGGGACTCACTCGAGTCGCGGCTAGCACCTTCCGAGATGTCGACAGACCCACGCCATAGACATAGGTCAAGGCAACCTCGACGCGCTTCTCTCTCGGCAGATCGATACCGGATATTCTGGCCACTATCCAGCTCCTTCCATTACTCCACGCACGCGCAGGCTACAGACTATCCCTGGCGTTGCTTATGACGCGGGTTCGTGCAGATGACCCTGACGGCGCCCTTGCGCCGTATGATCTTGCACCGCTCGCACATCTTCTTCACAGACGGTTTGACCTTCATCGTGCGTCCTTCCCGTGAGCCGCCGCTCGCGCGGCCGCTCCGACCTACTTGTATCTGTACGTGATCCGGCCCCGTGTCAGATCGTACGGTGACAGCTCCACGACAACCCGGTCTCCAGGCAAGATCCGTATGTAGTGCATCCGCATCTTGCCGGAGATGTGGGCGAGCACCTTGTGCCCGTTGTCCAACTCCACACGGAACATCGCATTCGGCAGCGGCTCGACTACCTTGCCCTCTACCTCAATGGAGTCTTCCTTCTTGCCCAACTAGGTCCCCTTCCGGAGCCAAAGCCACAAACGCGGATTATACCAAAGCCCACGTCAGCCGTCTACGTCGCGGTGAGAACCCACGGCCCATTCTTCGTCACCGCGACGGTGTGCTCATAGTGTGCCGACAGCTTCCTGTCCTTCGTCAGAACGGTCCACCCGTCACGCTGGACTTCCGTTTGCCAGGTCCCAACGTTCACCATGGGCTCCAATGCGAGCACCATGCCGGGCGCGAGCAGCGGTCCCTTCCCCGGCTGGCCGAAGTTCGGTATCGCCGGGTCCTCGTGCATACTCCTGCCGATCCCATGACCAACGTATTCGCGCACGACCGAGAACCCTTCAGCCTCCACTTTCATCTGGATCGCATTGCTGACATCGGAGAGGTGGTTTCCCTCGACAGCCTTCTCGATCCCGGCGGCAAGCGCGGAGCTCGTCGCATTCATCAATCGACTGGCCTCGCCGTCGACCGGCCCAACCGCCTCGGTCGTCGCGGCGTCGGCGACGTAGCCCTCGTAGACGACGCCGACGTCTATGCTAACGATGTCGCCCTTCGAGAGCGTGCGCTTGCCGGGAATCCCGTGGACTACCGTCTCGTTCACGGAGACGCAAATGCTTGCCGGGAATCCTCGGTAGCCTTTGAATGCGGGCGTACCACCGCAGTCGCGTATGTAGCGTTCAGCCGCCTTGTCAAGTGCCCGCGTGGTCACCCCGGGCGCGATGAGCTCCCTCAGCGCCTGCAAGGTGCCGGCGACAATCTTGCCAGCTTCTCGCATTGCCGCAAGCTCACTCTGTGACTTGCAGATGATACTCATTGCCTCGCGCCGACAACCGCCGACACGCGTTGGAATACTTCGTCCGGCGAACCGTTGCCGTCCACGTTCTTCAGCAACCCCCGGGACTCGTAGTAATCCACCAGGGGCGCCGTCTGCTCGTGGTAGACGCGCAGGCGGTTCGACACGGTCTTCTCGCTGTCGTCTTCTCGCTGGTAAAGCGGGCTACTGCACACATCACAGACACCTTCGGCCTTCGGGGGATTGAAGACGACGTGGTAGACCCTGTCACATCCCGAGCATGTGCGTCGACCCGTGAGCCGACTCATCAACTCGTCCTCGGACACGTCGATGCTTACCGCCGCGTCGATTGTCTTGCCGACCCCGGAGAGCGCGCCATCGAGAGCGTCGGCCTGTGCTACCGTACGCGGAAAGCCGTCCAGCAGACACCCGTTGTCGCAGTCGGCATGGGAGAGCCTGTCCTTGACTATCCCGACGACGAGAGCGTCCGGGACGAGATCGCCCCGATCCATGAACTGCTTGGCCTCGAGCCCGAGCGGCGTCCCCGACGCGACGGCGTCGCGCAGCATGTCCCCCGTTGACACGTGGGGTATCCGGTAGGCCGCCGAGATCTTCTCAGCCTGCGTTCCCTTGCCGGCTCCGGGTGCACCGAGCAGTATCACATTCATCACTTAAGCCCCCTCATTAAGCCCTTCCCCGCTCTACTTGAAGAAACCCTCGTAGTTGCGCATCACAAGCTGCGATTCCAGCTGTTGCATCGTCTCGAGCGCCACGCTGACCATGATCAGAAGCGACGTCCCCCCGAAGTACTCGAAGAAAGGCGCGTTGAGTGTGCGAAAGAGCAGCGTCGGCAGAACGGCGATTACCGCCAGGAAGATCGAGCCGGGCAGCGTGATGCGATTGAGTACCTTGTCGAAGTAGACGGCGGTCGGTTTTCCCGGCCGGACGCCTGGGACGAAACCGCCGTACTTCTTGATGTTGTCGGCCAGATCGATGGGGTTGAACGTGATCGCCGTGTAGAAGTATGCAAAGAAGATAATGAGTGCGGCGAAGAGGACGATGTACACGTTCGACTGTGGCGAGAGCGCGTCGCCAACCTTGTCTAGCCACGGGACCTGGGCGAACTTGGCAATCTGGGCGGGGAAGATCAGCAGGGAGCTGGCGAAGATGATAGGAATGACGCCGGCCGAATTCACCTTGAGTGGAATGTAGGTCGCCTGTCCGCCGTACATCTTTCTGCCCACGATCCGTTTCGCATACTGCACGGGGATGCGCCGCTGACCGATCTCAATGAAGATGACGGCCGCCACGACCAGCAGGAAGATCACTACGACTATGAGGATGAAGTACGCGCTTACGACCGACAAGGTCTGGTACAGGGCGACCGGGACCTTCGCCACGATGCTTGCGAAGATGATCAGGCTCATCCCGTTGCCGATTCCCTTCTGGGTGATCAGCTCGCCCATCCACATGATGAGCGCGGTACCGGCCGTGAGCGTGACGACGATCAGGAACTTGGTCAGGAGAGAAAACTGTATCGACAGCGCGGACTGGAAGAAGAGCGTCAGGCCCAGCGACTCCACGATCGCCAGAGCGAGCGTCGCGTAGCGGGTCCACTGCGTGATCTTCTTCTGACCCGCTTCCCCCTCCTTCATCCAGCGCTCGAGCGTAGGAATGACCACCGTGCGCAGCTGCATGATGATGGTTGCCGTGATGTAGGGCATGATACCCAGGGCGAATACGGCGAATTGTGACAGCGCTCCACCGGCAAAGAGATCGATGAAGCTGAGGACACCGCCTTGCTGCTGGTTCAGCAACTGGCCGATCTTGGCGACGTCCACACCGGGGACGGGGACATGCGCGCCGAGACGGTAGACAGCGATGATACCAAGCGTGAACAGGATGCGCTTTCTCAGATCTGGGACTCTCAGCGCATTCTTGATCGCATCAATCAACCGGTCTCAACCTTCCCCCCGGCTTTCTCGATCTTCGCCCGAGCGGTGGCGCTGGCTGCATCCGCCCGTACCGTGAGCGACTTGGTGATCTCACCGTTGCCGAGGATCTTGACCGGAAGGTTGCGCTTGGAGATGATGCCGCGCGAAGCGAGAGCCTCGGCATCGACGACGGATCCCTTATCGAACGCGTCGAGCTTGGCGACGTTGACGATGTTGTACTCCGTCTTGAAACGGTTCTTGAACCCTGGCAGCTTGGGCAGCCTGCGCTGGAGTGGGTTCTGGCCCCCCTCGAATCCGGGACCCTTCCCGCCACCCGAACGGGCCTTCTGGCCCTTGTGTCCCCGTCCGGACGTGCCGCCATGACCGGAGCCGTGACCCCGGCCGACCCGCTTACGCTTCTTGGTCGAGCCCTTGGCCGGCCTCAGAGTGTGCAAGTCCATCGTGTTGATACCGCCTTGTCATACCAGCCGCGCCCTTGCGGGCCGCGGCGATGCCTATACTTCTTCGACCGTGACCAGGTGCGCCACGCTCGCGGCCATGCCGCGAACCTGTGGGCTATCTTCATACTCACGGCTGACGCCGATTCGGCCCAATCCCAGTGCCGTCAGCGTCGCTCGTTGCTTCGGCTTGCGGCTGATGCCGCTCTTCACCTGCGTTATCCTCAGCTTCCCAGCCATCGGACTATCCCGCCTCCGTGCCGAGCAGTTCCTCAACGGTCATGCCTCGGACGCGCGCGACATCCTCAGCGCGTTTGAGGCTCTTCAGACCCGCCACGGCGGCCTGCATCATGTTGATCGAGTTCTCGCTGCCAAGGGACTTGGTGAGGATGTCTTTGACCCCCGCCAGTTCCAGCAGCGCGCGGATAGGTCCACCGGCGATGACTCCCGTGCCGGGTGAGGCGGGTTTGAGCAAAACCCTGCCAGCTCCGAATCGTCCCAGGACCTCGTGAGGAATCGTCGACCCTTTCAGCGGTACCTCGAACAGCTTCTTCTTCGCGTCTTGAACGCCCTTGCGAATGGCCACAGGTACCTCGGATCCCTTGCCGAAGCCTATCCCTACGTGCCCCGCGCCGTCTCCGACGACGACAAGCGCGCTGAGACTGAAGCGGCGGCCGCCCTTGACGACCTTCGCCACACGATTGATATAGACGACTTTCTCTTCCAGCTCGAGCGCGTCGGCATCTATCTTGGCCATCTCATCTCCCTGCTGTCTCGTCCTAGAACTTCAAACCTGCTTCGCGAGCGGCGTCGGCCAGCGCCTTCACGCGCCCATGATACTGGTTGCCCCCGCGATCGAAAACCACGGTCTCGACGCCGGCCTTCTTTGCCCGTTCGGCAATCAACTTCCCAACCTCGGCGGCTCCGGAAGCGTTGCCGCCGTCCTTCACTTTGGCCCGGCCTTCCTTGCCTATCGAAGAAGCCGTGACGAGCGTCTTGCCCGCCGAGTCGTCGACAAGTTGAGCGTATATGTGCTCGTTGCTCCGATACACGCAAAGCCGAGGCTTCTCGGCGGTCCCGAAGACGTTCTTGCGGACGCGCTTGTGCCGCCTGATTCGTCCTTGTCGCTTGGCTACTGCCTTGTCCATCTACCTCGTAACCCTTTCCGGAGGTTGCGTGCTACTTGGCCGCCTTGCCGGCCTTACGCCGCACGTACTCGCCCGCGTAGCGAATGCCTTTGCCCTTGTACGGCTCGGGCTTGCGGACATCTCGTATCTCGGCCGCGATCTCTCCCACCTGCTGCTTGTCGATTCCTCGCACGTGGATGCGCGTGGGCATCGGCACTTCGAACGTGATCCCGTC
Organism: Slackia heliotrinireducens; assembly: GCA_020723435.1. Taxonomy (GTDB): domain Bacteria; phylum Actinomycetota; class Aquicultoria; order DYIV01; family DYIV01; genus DYIV01. The sequence continues at coordinate 10,573 of DYIV01000036.1, forward strand.
GGGGGGCTTGATCGTAACCGGATGCGAGTACCCGACGGCGATCTCAAGATCGCTCCCTTTGAGCTGCGCACGATATCCGACGCCGACAATCTCGAGGGTCTTTGAGAAGCCCTCGTTGACGCCGGTCACCATGTTCGCGATGAGCGTCCGAGTCAGTCCATGCAGTGCGCGATGGCGACCCGCGTCGGTCGGCCGCTCCACGACCAGCTGCCCTTCCTCCTTGCGCACGCTGATGTCGGGCACGATGTCGCGCGAGAGCTCACCCTTGGGCCCCTTGACGACAACATGTGACTTGTCGATGCTGATCTCGACTCCCGACGGAACGGGGATCGGTGTCCTACCTATCCTTGACATGAATTCCTCTTTCGCCCTACCACACGTAGCAGACTACTTCGCCGCCAATGCCGTCCTTGGCAGCCTGAATATTGGTCATCAGACCGCGTGACGTGGATATGATCGCGATACCCAACCCGCCGAGCACCCTCGGAATCTGATCCTTGCGTGCGTAGACGCGAAGGCCCGGCTTGCTGATGCGCTTGAGGCCGGAAATCGAGCGCTCTCTCTCCATGCCGTACTTCAGATAGACCTCGAGCGTGGAGAACGGGCCCTCAGTGCGCACACGGCAGTCTTTCACGTACCCCTGCTCCTTGAGGATCTTTGCGATTCCGGCCAGCACCTTCGACGACGGCATCTCCACCTTTTCGTGGTATGCACCATTGGCGTTGCGGATGCGGGTCAGCATGTCGGCAATTGGATCCGTCATTGACATAGTCGTCCTCCCAGACGTCGCAACAGGCCGCCGGTCGCGGGCGGCGCGTTGCAGTAACTCCCTACCAGCTTGCCTTTCTCAGTCCCGGAATGAAGCCTTGATGCGCCAATTCTCGCAGGCAGATCCGGCACAAACCAAACTTGCGGAAGTATCCCCGCGGCCGGCCGCAGCGCACGCAACGGTTGTACTCGCGCACCGCGTACTTCTGACGCCTCTTGGCTTTGGCTATGAGTGACTTCTTTGCCATATCTTCTCTCCTACCGCTCCTTCAGCGGAAAACCGAACGATTTGAGAAGCGCGTAGCACGCATCGTCGGTCTTTGCCGTGGTGACGATCGTGATGTCCATACCGCGCACCTTGTCGATCTTGTCGTAGTCGATCTCAGGAAAGATCAGCTGCTCATCTACACCCAACGTGTAGTTGCCGCGCCCGTCGAACGACGTCGCCGAAAGACCTCTAAAGTCTCGGATCCTGGGAAGCGCCGTTGACAGGAGCCGGTCGAGAAACTCATACATCCGCGCTCCGCGTAGCGTCACCTTGCATCCGATCGACATGCCTTCTCTGATCTTGAATCCGGCTACCGACTTCTTCGCCTTCGTGACCATCGGCTTCTGGCCCGTGACGATCGACAGGTCCTCCATTGCCGAGTCGATCGCCTTGGCGTCCTGCGACCCCTCGCCGACGCCCATGTTGACCACTATCTTCTCGAGACGCGGGGCCTCAAGTACATTGCGAAGCCCAAGCTCGCCGACGAGTCTTGGTGCGATCTCGTCGACGTAGCGCTCCTTCATTCTCGGTCTTGTCGTTGCCGTTGCCATTACCCGCCATCAGTCCTTTGAAGAGACGGACGAACCGTCAGTATCCTACTTGTCGATGTCCTGCCCACACTTCTTGCACATGCGCACGGCGCCATGCTCCTCACGGCGCCTGCCAACTCTTGTCGGCTCGTTGCAGCTCGGGCAGATCAGCATCACGTTGGAGATCGGAAGGGACGCCTCCTTCGTGATCACGCCTCCCTGCGGATTCTTCTGACTCGGCCGGGTGTGGCGCTTCATCATGTTGATGCCCTCAACCACAATCCTGCCTTTGGCGGGCACCGCGAAGAGCACCTTGCCCTTCTTCCCGGTCTCCTTGCCCGATATGACTTGAACCTTGTCGTCCTTGCGAATCCTTGAGCTTGCCACGTCTGCTCTCCTTGCCCGCTTCGCCTAGAGAACCTCAGGCGCCAGCGAGATGATCTTCATGTAGTTCTTGTCGCGCAGTTCTCGCGCAACGGGCCCGAAGATCCTGGTCCCCCGCGGATTCTTCTGCTCGTTGATGAGAACGGCGGCGTTCTCATCGAATTTGATGTAGGAGCCGTCAGGACGTCGAATCTCCTTCTTGGCCCGTACCACGACGGCGCGCACGATCTCGCCCTTCTTCACGGCACCCCCGGGGATGGCCTCCTTGACCGTCGCCACGATGGTATCCCCCACGCCGGCGTATCGCCGCCGGCTGCCTCCGAGGACCTTGATGCACAGTATCTGGCGCGCACCTGTATTGTCTGCAACTTTGAGCCTGGTTTCCTGCTGGATCACTTCGACTGTCCTCGTCTAGCTACTTGGCCTTCTCGACAACGGATACCAGCCGCCATCTCTTCTGCTTGGACAGCGGGCGCGTCTCCATGACCTTGACGGTGTCGCCCACGCTCGCCTCGTTCTTCTCGTCATGCGCGTGGAGCTTGCGCGTCTGCTTCATGCTCTTCTTATAGAGCGGATGCTGCACGCGGCTCTCCACCGCGACAACGCACGTCTTGTCGGCGGCGTTGCTCACGACCGTACCTATCCTGACTTTCCGGGTCCCTCGTTCGGCCATTTGGCTCCTACCTCCGTCGACTACTCGTCGACTCTACGCCGACTCCGCGCTCTCCGTCGCGGCGAGTTCGCGTTCACGCATGACCGTCTTGATCCGCGCGATAGTCCGCTTCGCGTCGCGAATCTTCAGCGGATTGTCGAGCTGTCCAGTCGCCAACTGAAACCGCAGGTTGAACAGCTCCGTCTTTGCCTCCGCAAGCTTGTGCTCGAGATCGCCTTCCTCGAGTTCGTGGACTTCTTTGGCCTTCATCTGATCGATCACCCAACCTCGTGCCGTGTCACAAACCGCGTCTTGATTGGCAGCTTGTGGGCCGCGCGGCGAATAGCCTCTCGCGCGACATCATCGGAGACACCGGAGACTTCGAATAGGATGCGGCCCGGCTTCACAACGGCCACCCAGTACTCAGGGGAGCCTTTGCCGCTGCCCATGCGAGTCTCGGCCGGCTTCTTCGTCACCGGCTTGTCTGGAAAGATGGTGATCCAGACCTTGCCGCTTCTCTTCATGTACCGGGTGAGCGCGATTCGTCCCGCCTCGATCTGCCGGTTTGTGATCCATCCGGCCTCAAGCGCCTGCAGCCCGTAGTCTCCGAAACCGATGTGCGTTCGGCCCTTTGCCTTGCCGGCGCGGGAACCTCTCTGGACCTTCCTGTGTTTAACCCTCTTCGGCAGCAACATCTAACTAGGCCTCCGGTTCTTCCTTCTTGCCGCGCGTCGTCTTCTTGGGCTGCTCCTCGGCCGCCTCGGCCTTCGTCTTCGACTTCGTGGCCTTCGCCTTCGTCTCGGACTTCTCGTCCTTGGCCTTCGCCTTGGTCGCCTTGGGCTTGTCCTCAGCCGACGAGGCCGTCGTCTTCGCCGCGGCCTTCTTAGCCGGCGCCTTCTTGGCCGCAGACTCCTTCGCCGCCGTCTTCGTTGTCTTCTTGACCGCGGCCGGCTTGGCGGTCGACTTGGTCGCCGTCTTCGTCGCCTTCTTGGCCGCAGACTCCTTGGTGGCCGTCTTCGCCGTCTTCTTGGCTGTCGCCGGCTTCTTCCGCTCGGCGGCATCGCCGGCAGCTGCCTTTGACGCCGCCTCGCTCGCGGCGGGGACAGCTTCGGCGAGTTTCGGCGATTCGGTCGCCGCCTTGGCCGCGTCCGTCGACTCGGCCGGTTTCTCCTCGGCTCCCGTAATCGACTCCTCGACGGCCGCTGTAACCTCAGAGGCTATGTCCTCGGCTATCGGAGAGACCGGCTGGGCCCCAGCCGGCGCGACGGCTGCTTCTTCGCGAGCTCGGCGGGCCGCCACGGTGTCTCCGACGCGCATCTTTTCCTCGCGGACTCCCGGCAGTTTCTCGCCGTGATAGATCCACACTTTGACACCGATCCGGCCAAACGTCGTCCGCGCCTCCGTGAACCCATAATCGATGGTCGCCCTGAGCGTATGAAGCGGAACACGACCCTCCCGATACCACTCGGTGCGCGACATCTCGGAACCGCCGAGCCGTCCCGAGCACTGGACTTTGATGCCCTTTGCGCCGCTCTTCAGCGCCGAAGTGACCGACTTCTTCATGGCACGCCGGAACGAAACTCGCGCCTGCAGCTGCTCCGCGAGATTCTGGGCGACCAGGGTCGCGTCGATTTCCGGACGCTTGATTTCCTGGATATTGATCTGCACCTGGCGTCCGGTCATCTTTTCGATATCGGCCCGCAGCGCGTCGACTTCCGCGCCCTTCTTTCCGATCACAATGCCCGGACGCGCTGTGAAGATGTCGATCTTGATTCGGTCGCCGGCGCGCTCGAGCTCGATCTTGGAGATCCCCGCCCGAGTCAGCCGGCCGTCGATCATCTTGCGCAGCTGCAAGTCCTGCTCCAGATCCGCGGCGAACTCCTTCGTCGCGAACCACCGAGAACGCCAGTCTTCATTGATGCCCAGGCGAAGGCCTATCGGGTTTACCTTCTGGCCCACGCTACGCCTCCTCTCGCTCAGCCACGATCACCGTTATGTGGCTGGTCCGCTTGCGTATTCTCGCGGCGCGCCCCATCGCTCTGGGGCGAAACCGCTTGAGGGTCGGACCCTCGTTGACGAAAGCCTCCGATATATACAGGCTCTCCGGCTTGACGTGCAAGTTTTTCTCAGCGTTGGCCGTTGCCGACGCGAGCACCTTCGCGACCACCTTGGCCGCACCGAGTGGGGAAAACTTCAGGACCGTCATGGCATCCTCGACTTGGCGCCCACGCACCAGGTCGATGACGCGCCTCGCCTTGCGAGGGCTCACCCGTATGAATTTCGCAACGGCTTTCGTCTCCACTGCGGTCCTTCCTATCTCACCGACGACGAACGGTCGGAATGTGAATGGCCCCGGAACGTCCGCGTGGGCGCGAACTCGCCCAGCTTGTGGCCGACCATGGACTCCGTCACGTAAACCGGAATGTGCTTTCTGCCGTCGTGCACGGCTATGGTATGGCCGACCATTTCCGGGAATATCGTCGAGGCCCGCGACCAAGTCTTGATGACACGCCGGTCGTGCGTCTCGTTCATCTTCTCGATCCGGGCCAAGAGCTTCTCGTCGACGTACGGGCCCTTCTTCAGCGACCTACCCATCTCAGGCAATCCTTTCCTACCGCTTGCGCCGTCTGACGATCATTGAATCGGAGGGCTTCTTCCGCCTCGTTCGGTAGCCGAGGGTTGGTTTGCCCCACGGCGTCACTGGGTGACGTCCGCTCGACGCCTTGCCTTCTCCGCCACCGTGAGGATGGTCCACGGGGTTCATAGCCGTGCCGCGCACCGTGGGCCTGCGGCCCCTCCACCGGTTGCGGCCTGCCTTCCCGACCGACACACCCTCATGCTCGACGTTGCCAACCTGACCTACGGTCGCGATACACCTTAGGCCGACGAGCCGAACCTCGCCGGACGGCAGGCGCATCTGCGCGAAGCCCTTCTCTTTCGCCATCAGCTGAGCGCTCGTCCCGGCGGAACGCGCCATCTCCGCGCCCTTGCCCGGCTTCAGCTCGATTGCGTGAACGATCGTGCCAAGCGGGATGTTTGCCAATGGCAGAGCGTTGCCCGGCTTGATATCGGCCTCCGGGCCGGAGGAGATCTCATCTCCGACCTTCAGCTTCGCCGGAGCGAGGATGTAGCGCTTCTCGCCGTCGACGTAGTGCAGCAGCGCGATATTGGCCGATCGGTTCGGGTCGTACTCGATTGCGGCCACCTTCGCCGGCACGCCGCTCTTGTCACGCTTGAAATCGATCTTGCGATAGCGCCGCTTGTGCCTTCCGCCCTGATGGCGAACGGTGATGCGACCTTGACTGTTGCGGCCGGACTTCTTCGGCAGCGCGCCAGTGAGAGATTTCTCCGGCGTCGTCTTCGTTATCGCCTCGAAGTCAAGAGTCGTCTGAAACCGTCTGCCCGGCGATGTCGGCTTATACTTCTTGATGCCCATGGATTGCCGTCCTTACTTGCCTTCGAAGAACTCTATGCTGTCGCCCTCTTTGAGGGTTATGACTGCCTTCTTCCAGTTCGACCGATGGCCGCTGGCGTAACCCTGCCGCTTCGGCTTGCCGTGCACGTGCATCGTATTGACCGCCGTGACCGTCACGTCGAAGATTTCGTGCACGGCTCGGGCGATCTGCGGCTTTGTCGCCCGCATGTCCACCTGAAAGGTGTACCTGTTCTGCTCGATCTGGTCGTAGCTCTTTTCGCTTATGATCGGGCGAATGATAATGTCGCGTGCTTCCATCACTTGGACAACATCTCCGTCACGTGTTCCAGCGCCGGTATCGTTATTACCAGCGTGTCGTTGTCGAGAATGTCATAGACGTTGAGTTCGTTGGATGCGAACGCCCTGGCCCACGGCAGATTGCGCACCGACTTGGCCGTGGACGACTCGTCAGGACCGTGAAGCACCCCGACCTTCCCCTGAACACCCAGCTTGGTCAGTGTTTCAGCGGCCCTCTTTGTACTCGGCTCCGAAAGCCCGAAGCCGTCGAGAATGATTAGCGAGTCATGCGCCGCCTTCGACGAGAGGGCCGACCGCAGAGCAAGGTTGCGCATCTTCCTGGGCACCCTCTTGCCGTAGTCACGCGGGCTCGGCCCGAAGACAACGCCACCCCCGGTCCACAGGGGAGAGCGGATGCTGCCTGCCCTGGCACGCCCCGTCCCCTTCTGACGCCACGGCTTCGTGCCGCCGCCGGAGACTTCTCCGCGTGTCTTCGTCGCCGCGGAGCCGCTGCGTGCCGTCGCGAGTTGCGCCGTCACGACCTGGTGCACGACCGACTCATTCGGCTTCACGCCGAAGACGGCCGGGTCCAGCTCGACCGTGCCTGCCTTCTTGCCTTTGCTGTCTTGAATGTTCACACTTGCCACGGTCCGTTGTCCTTACTTCGGGACCTTGCAGGTCTCTTTGACCATCACGACGGCACCCTTGCCGCCGGGGATGGCGCCCTTGAGCATGACGAGGTTCTGATCCGCGTCGATTCGCACGATCTCAAGGTTCTGAACGGTGACCCGCGCGTTGCCCATCTGGCCGGCCATCTTCATGCCCTTGTGAATCCGCGACGGAGTCGCGCAGGCGCCGACCGAACCGGGCGCCCGGTGAAAGTGCGATCCGTGACCGCCCGGGCCTCCGCGGAAGTTGTGCCGCTTCACGACGCCGGCGAAGCCCTTCCCCTTGGAGACGCCGACGACATCCACACGCTGGCCTTCGCTGAACATGTCGGCCTTCAGCACGTCGCCCGTCTTCATCTCACCATCGAGGGGCACCTCCGCAAGGTGCCGCTTCGGATCGACCTTGGCCTTCTTAAAATGCCCTTCCATCGGCAGATTGACGCGCGACTCGGCCAAATCGAGAAAGCCGATCTGCGCAGCCTCATAGCCGTCTCGCTCCACCGTTCGCACCTGAACAATGGCGCACGGGCCGGTCTCAATGACCGTCACCGGCATTAGCCTTTCGCCCTCGACGAACAGCTGCGTCATTCCCAGTTTTCTGCCCAGTATTGCCTTTGCCACGTTAGAATCACCGCTCACGTTGGAGCCGGATTGATCGCGGAACCTTGAACCGCGCTCTACAGCTTGATTTCGATGTCGACACCGGCCGGCAGATCGAGCCGCATGAGCGAATCGACCGTCTTCGGACTCGGATCGACGATGTCAATGAGCCTCTTGTGAGTGCGCATCTCGAAGTGCTCGCGAGAGTCCTTGTTCACGTGAGGCGATCTGATTACGCAGTACAGGCTCCGCTCCGTCGGCAGCGGGATCGGGCCACAGATCTTGGCTCCCGTCCGCTTGACGGTTTCCACTATCTTCTTTGCCGACTGATCGACGATCTCATGATCGTACGCCTTGAGCCTTATGCGAATCTTCTGGTTTGCCACGCGCTTCCTCCGTTCGGCCGCGCGAGCCGCCAAGCCCGCTCAGCCACGGTGTCGCTCCCTCTTACTCCAGTATCTTCGTGATCCTACCGGACGCCACGGTCCTGCCGCCCTCGCGTATGGCGAAGCGCAGTCCTTCTTCCATGGCGATTGGAGTGATCAACTCCACGGTCAGCTCGGTGTTGTCGCCGGGCATGACCATCTCAACGCCATCGGGCAGGTTCGCCACGCCGGTGACGTCGGTGGTGCGGAAATAGAACTGGGGCCTGTAGCCGTTGAAGAACGGGGTATGGCGGCCTCCCTCTTCCTTGGTGAGCACGTAGACCTGGCACTTGAATTTGGTATGCGGCGTGATGGAGCCGGGCAGGGCAAGCACTTGGCCGCGCTCGATCTCTTCTCTGCCCACCCCGCGAAGCAGCACGCCGATGTTGTCGCCGGCCTCGGCGGTATCGAGCAGCTTTCTAAACATCTCCAGGCCGGTGGCGACGGTCTTCTTCGTCTCTGAGGTCATACCGACTATCTCAACCTCGTCGTTGACGTTGATCTTGCCCCGCTCCACTCGGCCGGTGGCCACGGTTCCGCGACCGGTGATGGTAAAGACGTCTTCCACCGGCATAAGGAAGGGCTTGTCGATGTCACGCTTGGGCGTGGGGATGTACTCATCGACCGCATCCAAAAGCTTCAGGATGGGGCCGCACCACTGGCACTCTTCCTTGGAGCAGCCGCACTCCAGAGCCTTCAGGGCGCTTCCGGCTACGATGGGAATGTCGTCGCCGGGGAATTCGTACTCGCTAAGCAGCTCGCGTACTTCCATCTCCACCAGCTCCAGCAGCTCCGGATCGTCGACCATGTCCACCTTGTTTAGAAAGACGACGATGTAGGGCACGCCCACCTGGCGGGCGAGGAGGATGTGCTCGCGGGTCTGGGGCATGGGACCGTCGGCGGCACTCACGACAAGGATCGCTCCGTCCATCTGGGCGGCGCCGGTGATCATGTTCTTGATGTAGTCGGCATGGCCCGGGCAGTCGACGTGCGCGTAGTGGCGGTTGGCCGTCTGGTACTCGACGTGGGCGATGGCGATGGTGATGCCGCGCTCCTTCTCCTCAGGAGCGTTGTCGATCGATTCGAAAGACCGCTCCTCCACCTCCTGGCCGGTCGAGGCAAGAACGTGCGTGATGGCAGCGGTGAGAGTCGTCTTGCCATGGTCGACGTGGCCGATAGTGCCGATGTTCATATGCGGCTTGGTCCGTTCGAACTTCTTCTTTGCCATC
>DYIV01000037.1 GCA_020723435.1 Slackia heliotrinireducens
TCCCTCCGGCGTGATGACCGAGTAGTACGCGTTCTCCAGCATGAGCATCACGTCTCCGAAACCCATGGCGAGCGCGCCGCCGCTTCCGCCCTCGCCGACGTTGATGACGAGGACCGGCACCTGCATCTGGCTGATCTCCATGAGATTCTCGGCGATCGCCCAGGCCTGGCCGCGTTCTTCAGCACCAATACCCGGATGGGCGCCCGGCGTGTCGACGAAGAAGACGACCGGCAACCCGAACTTGTCGGCCAGCCGCATGACCCGCAGCGCCTTGCGGAAGCCTTCCGGTTCCGCCATACCAAAGTTGCGCTTGATATTCTCCTTGGTGTTCTTTCCCTTGCGGTGCCCGACAATCGCCGTCTTGACCCCCTCAATCGTCCCGAAGCCGGTCAGCACGGCCGCATCATCACCGTAGAGGCGGTCGCCGTGAAGCTCGACGAAGCCGGAGAAGATCTGAGAGACGTAGTCGATCGTGCGCGGCCGCTCGGGATGGCGCGCCAGTAGTACCTTCTCCCAGGGACCCAGGTCGGAGTAGACGCGCAGTCGGATCTTCTCGATCTCTTTCTCGAGATAGTCGATTTCCGAGGCGATGTCGGGCTGTTCGGCGGAGTGAGCCGTCCTTAGATGCTCGAGCCGTTCTTCCAGCGCGACGAGCGGCCGCTCGAATTCGTAGGCGAAACGCGCCATCCTACGCGCCTCCCGAGAGGTAATCGAGGAGGCGGGCGATGATCTCCAGGTGCAACTCGCGAGGTAGAACCATGTCGACCATGCCGTGTTCCAGAACGAACTCCGCGCGCTGAAAGCCCGGTGGGAGCTTCTGCTTGATCGTATCTTCGATCACTCGCGGACCGGTGAAACCTACGAAGGCCCCCGGCTCCGCGATGATTATGTCGGCCAGCGTCGGGAATGACGCCGTGACGCCGCCGCTTGTCGGATCGGCCAGGATGGAGATGAACGGCGGCCCCGCCTTTTTGAAACGCCCGACAGCCGCCGAGGTCTTGGCCATCTGCATCAGCGCGAGCATGCCCTCCTGCATCCGCGCGCCGCCTGAGGAGGCAACCATCAGGACGGGTAGCCGCCGCTGTCCGGCTTCGTCGAACGCGCGCGCCACCTTCTCGCCGACGACCGATCCCATCGAACCGCCGACGAAACGGAAGTCCATGGCGCCGAGCATGATCGGGCGCCCACCGAGCATCGCCGTGCCGGTGACGATCGCCTCGCGCGCGCCGCTTCTGGCCTTCGCCTGCTCGAGGCTCTCGGTGTAGGTCTTCAGCGCGCGAAAGCGTAGCGGATCGGCCGCCTCGAGCCCCGCGTCCAGCTCGACGAAGCTTCCGTCGTCGGCGAGCATGTCGATGCGCTCCAGCGCCGACATCTCGAAATGGTGCTGGCAGTGCGGGCAGACCTTGAAGTTGCGCGCCATCTGCTTCTGGTAGATGACTTGATTGCAGCTGGCGCACTTCGACCAGATGCCGTCTGGCACCGGTCGCTTGGCGGACGGCTCTGCCACACGCGTGTAGCGCTCACGTCGTGAGAACCAGTCGGAAATAGGCATGCGTATAGGGTAGAGTGTCGCAGCTTGAGGCACAAGGGAGAAAGCCAGGCGGCCGGATTGGATGCGCGGAGGCCCGCTCGGGCGAGCGGACTGAGCACTTCTTGCGAGCGGGCGCTGCACCGCCTTGCGATACTGCGACTGTAGCAATACCATGAGCCGCAGCCGCCCGCGACATTCGACGCGGCCGGATGGCGACGGACGAATCACCGGAGAAACCGTCAGGGAGGGGCCATGCCACGGATCAAGTATGTCTGCCTGTCCGACCTTCATCTTGGCGAAGAGACGAGTCTTCTGACCGCGGCCGAGCCAGCGGCATCACCACGGGGTGCGTCGGGACCCAGGTTGAAACCCAATCCGGAGAAGGCAAGCCCTGTGATGGAGCGTCTCGTGGACTGCCTCACCGAGCTGGTGGCCGCGACCGGCGGCGGGCAGCCGACCTTGATTTTGGCCGGAGACATCCTCGAGCTGGCGCTGGCCTCCGACGAGATCGGCGCCCGTGTGTTCCAGACATTCATCCAGATGACGATGGCGCCCGGCAGCGAGCTCTTCGACAGGATCGTCTACGTCCCGGGCAACCACGACCATCATCTGTGGGAGACGGCCCGCGAGACTCAGTACGTCGACTACATGGACAGAATAGGCCCAACCGGGACGCTGCGGCCCCCGACCCATGTCACGATGATGTTCGATGATTACGGCCTCCACGCGCCGCGGCAGCCGCTTCTGACCGCTCTGGCTCACAGAGCGGCGCCCCACCTGGCCGACCGGGACTTCGTCATCGACACCGTCTATCCCAACTTCGGCCTCGTCCGCGACGATCTCAGCAGGTGCATCGTCTTCAACCACGGCCATTTCATCGAGGCGCTCTACTCGGCCATGAGCTGGCTTCGGCAGAACATCTTCGCCCCCGGGACCGAAGCGCCGAAACAAGCGAAGGACCTGGAAGAGGAGAACTTCGCCTGGATTGACTTCTTCTGGTCAACGATGGGCCGCCAGGGCGGCGTCGGGCAAGACATCGAGTTCATTCACGAGGCGGGAGAGGACCCTCGCAAGCGCGCTTTGCTCGTCGACAACGTCTCGCGCGGTCTCACGAATCTGTACGACAGGGCCCCTTGGTGGGTATCCATCCCGCTCCACGTGTGGCTACCGAGATGGTGGCTGCGCTTCATTCTGGGCAAGGGATCCGACTACTTCCTCGGCTTCGAGAAGGCAAAGGTCAGCTGGGCGAGGGCGGCGGATGGCACAATTCAGGCCCGAGAGGCGCCGCTCAGCGACGAGGCTCTCGAGGGATTGCGGGTCTATTTGGGGAGGTACGTGCGCAGCCAGCTGGTCGACGCCTACGGCAAGGATCAGGAGGCCGCGCCACGAGACATTGCGTTCGTCTTCGGCCACACGCACAAACCGCTCGAGGACTGTGCCGGCTGCGAGCAGTACCCGTTGCCGGTGAGGCGCTACAACACCGGCGGCTGGCTTTCCGAGCACGCCGACCCGCGCCCGATCATCGGCGGGTCCATGCTCCTTGCCGACGAGGACCTGGAAACCGTGACGCTTCGGATGTGGCGGCAGCAGAAAGACCAGTCGGATTGCGTACGGCTGATGACGGCCTCGCGCGAGAGTGAGGCGGAAGGTCGTTTCCATCGCCATGTTGCCGAGGCGCTCGCGGCCAGGAAGTCGGCGTTCGAAGCATTCTCACAGGCGGTAGCCGCCGAGATGGCGACGCGCGCGCCCTATCTGTAGCAATAGGGGAACACCACACCTATTACCTGCGGATCGCTATCCCATCCAGCTCGACGCGATACCCTCTCGAGCCACGCGGCCTTCGCCCCGCAACGACCACCTTCAGCGTGCCGGACGTGGGCGCCGAGGAGGATCTGATCCAGACCGGCACGCGATACCGCGTCGAGCGCGAATAGCAGCTTATCCTCCCGATGAGCCGGCGGCCTATATAGACGTAGGCGTAGCCACCAGTTCGCCGCCTCGTTATGATGAGCGCGACGCTCCGCGCCGACCTGAAGCTCATCCTGACGTACCGACCGCGCCTGGAAGAGAAGCGCGAGCTTCCGCGATAGTAGACGGACGACCGGGCCGTGTACCAGCCGATGGAGAATCGGGCCGAAGTCTGATCGTAGGGCACGCCGGTCGATTTCGCGCTTGACCATACACCGAAGTTGCCGGCACGATCCCTGGCGCGCACCGTGAAGTAGTACGTCGCTCCCACGGAGGCATCGACCGATCCGGATGTCGCTGTCGTCTCGGTCTTCAGGCTGCTCCAGGTCGTCGTCGTCTCTCTCTTCCACTTCACGTCGTAGGAGCCGACACCGGATATCGAGTCAGTCCCCGACCAGAAGACGGTGAATCGAGGAGGAGTCGAACCGCTGAAGCAGTAGGTCGGAGCCGTCACCCACGCCGCGGGAGCCGCACGGTCGAGCACTATCGTGTCCGAGAGAACCAGAGTCTTTCCGGAAGCGTACGTGTACTCCGCGTCGATCTTCCTGGTACCATCCATCGCGCTCAGTGTCGCCGGCTTGCTGTCCCCGCAGGATACCCAGGGGCTCCATGTCCCCGAGTCATTGCGAAAACGCACGACTCCGGCGCCGTCAAAGCGCGAGGTCACGGTCACCGCGGTTGAGGTTGCATACAGCGCGCCGACATCGATGGCCATGTATGGGCACTCGTGCGCGCCCAAGTCCGGCGCGAATACGCCGTCAGCGTCGCCGTCTTGAGGTCGCGCGACGCCGTCCTTGTCCGTCGCCGGCGCGCCGGTACCGGTCGCCTCGTCGATGCAGGGCGAGTCCGCGCGCAGGCGGTAATCCCCACCCGCGGTGTTGACGAACTTTGGATCGTCCGAGATGTTGCCCGCCCCAGCCGTGTCGTCCTGAGACGAGATATCTGAGTAGGTGGCGGCGCAGTTGTACAAATCGTCGCCGTTGCCCCAGATGACGCAGTTGAAGATGGCCGGTGTCCCGGACGAGTACTCGTCCCGCTCTATTCCTCCGGCCCCCGAGCCGGCCACGTTGTCGACAACGGAGTTGTCCGCGATCATACAGGTGGAGTCGTAGACGTAGATCCCCGCGCCGCGCCGGCTGGACTGATTGGCGCTTATCACGTTATTCACGATGGTGGAAGCGCAGCCATCGGCATGGATGCCTCCGCCCTGCCACGTGGCGTCATTGTCGGTGATGACGTTGCCGGACAGGGTTCCCGCAACGCTCATGAGGCCAACCCCCGCACCCATCGAGGCATCGTTGTCCGATATCGTGTTGCCGCTCACCGTCCAGGAGCCCGAGCCCCTGACAATCAGGCCGCCGCCCCAGTCAGCGACATTGTTGGTGATGGTGTTGCCCGAGATGATCCCGCCGAAGGACGCGCAGGCAACCCCTCCTCCCCAGTCGTCGGGAGTCCCCACGCCGGAAGCCAGGTTTCCGGATATGACATTATCCAAGATGGCGGGCGATCCCGATTCGCTGCAGATCCCCGCACCGTTGCCACCCAACAGACCAACCCCAGGCACGTTGCCCTCGTGAGCTACGTTGCCGGTGATCGTATTGTTGGAGATGGTTGGAGAACAGCCGCCGCAGTATATGCCTCCTCCACGGAATGCACTGCCTCCCGTGATGGTGAAGCCGTCTATCTTGGCGCCGGCTCCGATCCCGCCGGCCGTGACCACAGAGCCTGTGCCGGTGCCGTGGATCGTCGTCTCCGCAGATCCTGCGCCCTGCACAACGACGCCGGTCTTGAGCGAAATATCCTCGTTGTATGTGCCAGCGCCGACCTGCACGGTGTCGTCTCTGGATGCGAGGCCGAGCCCCCTACCGATAGTGGCGAAGGGGTTGGCGAGCGATCCGTCGCCCGCAGTGTCGCTTCCGCTCGTCGAGACGTGAAGCGTCACAGGCCCTGCATAAATGAACTCGTAGGCGCCCATATCCACCTGAGCCCCGCCGTCGTGGTTTCCATCCTTGGGCCTAGCCACCCCGTCCCTGTCGGTCGCGGGAGCGCCGCTGCTCGTCGCGGTGTCGATGCATGGCGATCTTGCCGCCAGTCTATAGTCGCCGCCGGCCGCGTCAACGAACATGGGATTGACTGAGATGTTGCCCGTGCCCGCGTCGCCGTCCTCGATATCCGAGTACGTGGCCGTGCAGCCGGCCAGGTCGTCCCCGTTGTTCCAGAGAATGCAGTTGGTGACCGCCGCCGCGGCGTCGGTGTAGACTCCCCCTCCCGCCGGTGCGATGTTGCCGGTTATCGTGTTGTTGATCATGGACGGCGACCCGGCGAAGCCGCCCCGGATCGCCCCGCCGTCGGAGGAAGCGCTGTTTCCGGCGATTACGTTGTTGACCACGTTGGGCTGGCTGAGCACGCAGTAAACAGCGCCGCCCGAAGCGGCCGTGTTCGCCACAATCGTATTCCCAGTGATTGCGGGCTGATTGAAGTTGCAGTAGACCGCCCCACCCGCGCCCGCGGAATTGCCGTCAATCAGATTCCCGGAAATCAGCGCGTTGCTGAACGTGTCGCAGTCGATGCCGCCGCCCGAGGTAGCGGTGTTGCCAGCGATTGTGTTGCCCGAAATCGTGGGAGACGCGCCGTAGCAGTAGATGCCACCGCCGGCGCCTCCGCCTCCGCCGGTTATCTGGAAACCCTCGATCTTGGCGGTCCCGTCAACGCCCACAGCGCTGACGACCGGCTCAGTCCCATTCCCCACGATCGCCGCGGCGCCGCGCTCCGCGGCCCTCACCTCCACGCCCGACTTGAGCGCTATCGTCTCTTCGTAGCTGCCTTCGCCCACCTCGACGGCCTGATCCGTCGTGGCGACGCTGAGTCCGTGCGCGATGGTGCGGAAAGGCCGATCCTTGGTGCCGTCACCTTCCCTGTCGTCGCCGTGCGTGGCGACGTAGATAACCTCGGGAATGAAAACGGCCGACGCGCGCTGCGTGCAGATTGAGAGGAGCAGGAGAGCGACGAGCGGCAGTGTGGCCGCTGCAATCGTCCGGCTCCGAACCCGACGCCATCTGTCGATTCGTCCCGCTCGTGTGCTCATGGCCGTCCTCCCGTTTCGTAGATCTAGAGCCAAGGACGGTGACACCCGATTCAGCGTGCGACGAAGACAAGTGCGAGTACTGCCGGCGCCAGGACCAGTGGCTTGAATCCCTTGCTCATAATACCGCTTGGCGCACGCGGGGTCCACGCTTTCGGCTGGTAACACCCGTCTTGAGGCGCTCGTGTCTCACTCTCAGCGGGCAAGGCCCAAACCCGGCAGGCGGCGAACTATTTGTGGTGTCCCCCTATTGCTGCCCGTCACTCGACCTCGGCTATACTTGAGGTCGACTGTCGGATTGTCGAGATGACGGAGAACGGGCGTGTTGGTTTCCTTCCTCCAGAAGCATCGTTTGACGCGGCGACTCGTCTACCGGCTCGGCCGTGGCCGGGCCGAGAACGTCGTGCGACAGGTCTTGCCTCATCTCGATCCGACCGATCGCGTCATCGACATCGGAGCGGGCACCTGCAACGTCTGTGAGCTCTTGCGAGAGCGCGGCCTCGACGTGACCCCGGTCGACGTCGCCGACCTCAGCTTTGTGGACCGACTGCGCGCGCGGCTCATCGACGGCGAGCGGCTTCCCTTCGACGACGATTGCTTCGACGTCGCCTTGGTTCTGGCCGTGCTTCATCACACCACGCAACCCGAGCGAGTGCTTGCCGAAGCGACTCGCGTCGCCCCACGCCTGGTCGTCATGGAGGATGTCTGTGAGGGACGACTCCACAGAGTCGCCACCCGGGCGATCGACAGCTTCCTCAATCTCGAGTTCTTCGGTCACCCGCACACGAACAAGAGCGACAGCGAGTGGCGACGGATCTTCGCGGGCGCCGGCCTCCGCCTGCTGGGCATTGGCGAAGAGCGATGGCTGGCCATCTCAAGCGTCACGTACCATCTCGAAAGAGACAGTGCCGCGCGACGAGGGCCCGTCGACGACGCCTTTCCATCTCAGCTTGACGGCCTGAAGCATCCGTCTCGCTTGTCGCGGCTGATGAAGAGCCACAAGGTCGCGTCGATGATCGTCGCGGTCGTCGCCATCACCACGGTTGCCGCCGGGGCAATCGGCCTCGCCAATCGCGCCGTGATCGCCGGCGCCGAGGCGACTGTCGTCGACTCCCCCGCCGACGCGCCGGAGGCGCCCGTCGTCATTGTCCTCGGCGCGCGCGTCCATGACGACGGCAGGCTCTTTCCGACGACGCAGGATCGGGTCGACACGGCCGTCGAGCTCTACAGGGCCGGCAGGGTCGACAAGCTCTTGATAACCGGCGACCACGGGCGGCAGAGCTACGACGAAGTCAACAATATGCGCCGCCACGCCGCCTCTCGCGGAGTCCCGGCGCGCGACATCTTCATGGACCACGCCGGTTTCGACACCTATGACAGCATGTACCGCGCGCGAGATGTGTTCGGCGTCAAGCGGGCACTCGTCGTCACGCAGAGATTCCACCTGGCACGAGCCGTCTATACGGCCCGGGCGCTCGGCATCGACGCCGTCGGTGTTGTCGCCGACAAGCGCGCCTACGTGAAGGCCGCGCTCTTCGACGCACGCGAGGCCTTTGCGCGGGCCAAGGCATACGTGGAGCTGTCTTACCTTCGGCCGAGGCCGAAGTTCCTCGGCCCGACGATCGACATCACCGGGGACGGCCGCGTGACGATGGACGAACCGGATGCTACAGGCAGGCAGAGTCCGCACATCAAGGGGAGGCGCTAGCACAATGGACCACAACATGAAGAGCCGTCCGGGAGGACACCCGGGCGGCCAACCGGGGAGCCACGGTCATCCGGGAGGCCACGGTCATCCGGGAGACCACGGTCATCCGGGAGGCCACCCGTCCCGGTTCGGCCAAGCATACGACGGCACTCCGCCCTGGGACATCGGCCGGCCGCAGAGCGCCATTGTCGAGCTGGAAGAGGCGGGCAAGATCAAAGGAACCGTGCTCGACGCCGGATGCGGTACCGGTGAGAACGCGCTCTACTTGGCGGGTCGAGGCCATGAGGTGCTCGGCATCGACGGCGTCGACCGCGCGATCGAGAAGGCGCGGCAGAAGGCCGCCGAGCGGGGTGTGGCCGCGCACTTCGAGGTGGTGGATGCGGTCGATCTTTCCAACATCGGCCGCACGTTCGACACGGTCATCGATGTCGGCCTCTTCCACTCCTTCGATGACGAGCAGCGACTGCTTTGGACAAAGAGCCTCGCGACCGTGCTGGCCCCGGGCGGTCGCTACTTCGTCGTGACCTTCTCGGACAGGGTCCAGTTCAGCGGCGGGCCCAGACGAATCCGCAAAGGGGAATTCGCCGATACCTTCAAGGTCGGCTTCAGGGTTGTCTCCGTCGACGAGTCACATCTCGATTCGAACCGCGCCATGCGCGAAGTGCCTGCTTGGCTGGCGACGATCGAGCGCACGCACGGGGAGGCTTGATTGCCCGCCTACGCGGGCTCCGGAGACGAGTCCGCGGCGCCCGTCATCTCCACATTGCGCGCGCCGGAGATTCCCGTGTCAAACTCCGCGTGCACCTTGGGATCGTAGAGGCTGAACCCGTCCCTCCCTCGGTCTTTCGCGCCGTACATCGCCCGGTCGGCATTCCTGAGCAGCGTCTCGAAGTCCAGCCCGTCCTCGGGGTACACCGCGACGCCAGCACTGGCGGTAGGCTCGATAACCGAGCCGGCTATTTCGATCGGAACCCGAATCGCATCGAGCAGCTTGCCGGCGGTTCGTATGGCTGCGTCGCGACCCGTGTGCTCCAGCAGCACTACGAACTCGTCGCCCCCGACTCTGGCGACCGTGTCCGCCTTCCTGAAGAGCCGGCGCAGCCGGTCGGCGAGGATTATCAGGATTTCATCCCCGGCCGTGTGGCCGAGCGAGTCGTTCAGAGCCTTGAGCTTGTCGATATCTAGGAACACCACGGCGCACTCCCCGCCGTGACGGCCGAGATGAGCCAGGAGCATCTCCGCACGGTCCCACAACAGAGCACGATTCGGCAGGCCGGTCAGCACGTCGTGGTAGGCCATATGTCGAACGGCCTCCTCGGCCCTCTTTCGCTCGGCGACGTCGCGTCCAACGATTACGATGAGCTCCCGCTGGTCCTCCCGAATCAGGTGAGCGTGCAACTCCAGCGGAACTGAGAGCCCCGAGGCGTTGACGACGTCCGACTCGAATATGACCGCTCCCTCCCGTCGCAAGTCCTCCACGCGCGCTTCATACCGGCGCAACGTCTCGGCCGAGCACAGCCGGCGTATGTCGGTGTCGAGCAGCTCCTGGCGAGGCACGCCGGTGAGCGCGCAAACGGCATCGTTGGCGTAGACGATTCTCCCGTCCGATCCGGTCACGATGACGCAATCGGTCGTTTTGTCCAGAAGGAGCGAGCGGAACGCGAGCTCTTCCTGAGTGCGTCGCCGATCGGTCGTGTCGACGCCGGCGCATCGCACGCCCACGATCCGCCCACTCTCGTCGTGAATCACCCGGCGATGCCAGACGATGTCGTGCTCTTCCCCCGAGGAGCCGACGATCGCGTACTCGACGTAGTCGTCACCCTCCTGAGCGGCGGTTGTCATCCTCTGGAAGCCCTCGCGCACTCTGTCCTTGAGGTGCTCGGGAACGAATGTGTCGAACCAGTTTTTGCCGAAAGCGTCGTCGGCCCGAGCCCCGAGCAAGTCACAGGCCTGCTGGTTTATGTAGTCGATGCGACCGTCGCAATCGGTAATGACGATGATGGCCTTGGCGATGTTGAGGTACTGCGCCGACCGAAGGCGCTCCGCGCGCAGCTCGTTGTGCGTGTGGCGATATGAAATGAAGAGCGACCTGACGCCGATGATGCCCACGAACAGCAGCAGCGAGACGGCCAGGGAGCTGAGTGCGTCCCGCGCCGTCGCGGGCGCCCCGGGGTCCAGGACCAAGTAGAGGCGGCGATAGGCCTGCACCGCGAGACCGGTGGAGATGACGATCCAGAACCAGCGCCTCCCGCTGAGCGGAATGAGGCAGAGCGCGGATACCGCGGCGGCAACCTGCATCCCTGCCGCAACGTAGAGGATAACCTCGAAGATACTCTGAGGAGTCATTTCCCCCGGCCTCGACGATTGGCTCGTCGCTACGCGCCGGCGTCACAACACGCCCGCCGGCGATCCCTTCCCCACGGGAGAGAGTACACCCCTCGGCTGCGTGTGTCACGCCGTTTGGCGCAAGCGGCGCCAGGAAGGAGGGGCTGGGGACATGCGGGAGCTACGGGTGATCCAACGCCTCGCGTACGGCCGAGATGAAGGTCACGGCGGCATCGACGCCTTCGCTCGGCTTCGCCCTGGCGATGCGGTCGATGAGAGCGCTGCCGATAATCACCCCATCGGCGATCTTTGCGACGGTGGCGGCCTGGGATGCGGTGGAGACGCCGAATCCGACGGCTATCGGCTTGTCGCTGGTGGCACGTATCCGTCCCACAAAGTCGCTGAGCTCATCCGACAAGTCGGTGCGGGCTCCGGTCACGCCGACCGTGGAGACTGCATAGATGAATCCCTCCGCCACCTTCGCCACGCTCTTGATCCTCTCCGGGGCGCTCGTGGGAGCGAGGAGGTAGATGGTGTCGAGTTTGCCTTGGGCCGCCTCATGCCAGGGACCGGCCTCGTCGGGCGGCAGATCGGGTAGGATGACGCCGGCCACTCCGACCTTGGCTGCCTCCCGGGCGAATCTCTTCAGGCCGAAATGGAGCACGATGTTGTAGTAGGTCATGAAGACGAGGGGCACGTCGGTTTGGTCACTGACCCGCGCGGCCAATTCCAGCGCGTGCTCCGGCCTGAAGCCCGCCTCCAGCGACGTCTGCGACGCCGTTTGGATCGTTGGGCCGTCGGCAAGCGGGTCGGAGAATGGGATGCCGATCTCGACAATGTCGGCGCCCGCCTCAGCTAGGGCTACGATCAGCTCGGCGGACTCATCGAAGCTCGGATAGCCGCCCATACAGTACGGAATGAGCACGCTGCGGCCGCTGTCTCGCGCTTCGGCGAAGACGCGTGAGATGGCCGATGTCCGGACGGCGCTCATCTACACGTCAACCCCCAGCGCGTCCGCGACGATATGTGCGTCCTTATCGCCGCGGCCCGAGAGATTGACCACGACGAAGGACTCCTTCCGCAGTTTCGGCGCGAGCTTCTTCAAGTAGGCCAGCGCGTGCGCGCTCTCCAGCGCGGGGATGATCCCCTCGGTGCGACAGAGCTGCTCGAACGCCTCAAGCGCCTCATCGTCGGTCACCGACACGTAGCGCACGAGCTTCTCGTCCTTCAGATAGCTGTGTTCTGGCCCCACGCCGGGATAGTCCAGCCCCGCCGAGATCGAATGTGCCTCGGCGACCTGGCCATTGTCGTCCTGGAGCAGATAGCTCATCGAGCCGTGCAGCACGCCGGGGGAGCCCTTCGCCAGCGGCGCGCCGTGCTTGCCGGTCGTCAATCCGTAGCCGGCGGCCTCGACGCCGATCAGTCTCGTGCGGAAGCGCAGCAGCGGATGGAAGAGACCGATGGCGTTGGAGCCGCCGCCAACGCAAGCCAGGGCGTAATCGGGCAGGCGCCCCTCCGCCTTCACCGACTGTTTGATCACCTCTCTGCCGATCACGGCCTGGAAGTCCCGCACAAGCATGGGATAGGGATGGGGCCCGACAACCGAGCCAATGATGTAGTGCGTATTGCGCACGTTCGACACCCAGTCGCGCAACGCCTCGTTGGTGGCGTCCTTTAGCGTGCGGGTGCCGCTGCCGACAGATCGAACCTCGGCGCCGAGCAGCTTCATGCGAAAGACGTTGAGCGACTGGCGCTCGATGTCTTCGGCGCCCATGTAGACTACGCACTCCAGCCCAAACATAGCCGCCGCCGTGGCCGTGGCGACGCCGTGCTGACCGGCGCCCGTCTCGGCAATCACGCGCGGCTTGCCCATGCGCTGCGCCAACAGAACCTGGCCGATGGTGTTGTTCATCTTGTGCGCGCCGGTGTGGCACAGATCCTCGCGCTTGAGATAGATGCGGCCCTTTCCGACAGCCTCCGACAGACGCCTGGCGAAGTACAGCGGCGTTGGCCGGCCGACGTAGTCGCGCAGGTACAGCTCGAGCTCGGCGCGAAACGCCGGGGAGCGCTTGGCTCGGTCATACACCGCCTCAAGCTCGTCGAGAGCGGCCATCAGCGTCTCGGGGACGTACTTGCCCCCGTAGGCGCCGAATCGGCCACGGTTGTCGGGTACTCGTTTCACGTTGTCCCTATATCCTCAAGTCTTCCACGAGAACGGCTCGACGTGGACTCGCGACGGCCGGTGCATCTCGTGCGAACGACCTTGCGAAGCGTCCGCGTGCGGTCGTTCGCGAACAGGTAGACTCCGTGGCCGGAAGGCTAGGAGGCTACCTGGAGCGCAGCAGCGGCGGCGAAGCTGGGAGCGAGAACGGGATGCACCGGCCGTCGCCACTGCTGCGCTCCAGTCGTCTTACACCTGCGTCGGATGCGCGACCGGTTCGCGCGTTCCCGCCGCGAAGTCATAGTCTTGCAGCTGATCGTTGAGATATGCGTCGTAGGCGCTCAGGTCGAAGCTGCCATGACCGCTCAGGTTGAACAGAATCGTCTTCGCCTCGCCCGTCTCCTTGCACTTCAGCGCCTCGTCGATCGCGACGCGAATAGCGTGCGAGCTCTCCGGCGCCGGCAGATACCCCTCCGTGCGCGCGAAGGTTACCGCCGCCTCGAAGGTCGGGTTCTGATGAACGGCAACCGCGTCGATGTAGCCCTCCTTCACCAGCAGGCTGACCAGCGGCGAGTCGCCGTGGTAGCGCAGGCCCCCGGCATGAATCCCGGCCGGCACGAAATCGTGGCCGAGCGTATACATCTTCACCATCGGCGTCAGCTCGGCGGTGTCGCCGAAGTCGTAGCGGAAGTCGCCGGCCGTCAGCGTCGGGCAGGCCTTCGGCTCCACCGCGATCGCCTTGATGTCGCTCTTGCCGGCGAACTTGTCGGCCAGGAACGGGAAGCTGATGCCGGCGAAGTTCGAACCGCCCCCAATACAACCGATGACCACGTCGGGGTAGACATCGGCCTTGGCCATCTGCAGTTTCGCCTCTTCGCCGATGATCGTCTGATGAAGCATCACGTGATTGAGCACGCTTCCCAGCGAGTAGTGCGTGTCGTCATGCGTCGCCGCGTCCTCCACGGCCTCGCTGATGGCGATCCCCAAACTGCCGAGGCACCCCGGATCCTCCTCGAGGAACTTCCTGCCGCAATTGGTTGTGTCCGACGGGCTGGCGATGACACTCGCGCCCCAGACTTCCATGATGTTGCGACGGTACGGCTTCTGCTCGTAGCTGCACTTGCCCATGTAGACCGTGCACTCCAGCCCGAACATCGAACAGGCCATGGCAAGCGCGGAGCCCCACTGCCCGGCGCCCGTCTCGGTCGCCAGATGCTTGGTGCCTTCAAGCTTGTTGTAGTATGCCTGCGCGATCGCCGTGTTCGGCTTGTGCGAACCGGCCGGGCTCACGCCCTCGTACTTGTAATAGATCTTCGCCGGCGTATCGAGATGCTTCTCGAGGAAGTGCGCGCGAATGAGCGGCGTCGGCCTATAGGTCAGGTAGACGTCGAGCACCTCCTCGGGAATCTCAATCTGTCTGTCCTGGCTGACCTCTTGTCCGATGAGCGCCATCGGGAACAGCGGCGCCAGATCCTCCGGTCCCAGCGGCTGTTGCGTGCCGGGATGGATGTGCGGCTCCATCGGTACAGGCAGATCCGCGCCGATGTTATACCAGTGCCTCGGCATCTCCCTCTCGGAAAGCTCCAACTTGGTCGGTCCTGTCATCTACACTCACACTCCTTCCTTCACGTGCAATTCCCAGGCATTCTCTTCGCAGGCCCACATAGCCTCCGAGTGCCGTCTTCCCTACGTGCGGCTAGGTCGCGCGCCCTCACTCCTTTCCGAACAACTCTGCCATTCTATCTTGAATATCGTTCGCGTCCATCAGCGCGCCGCCGATCAGCACGGCGTCGACGCCGGCTTCGCGCAGACGCGCCACGTCCGCCGCGCTCTTGCATCCGCTCTCGCTGACCAGCGGTGTCTCGTCGGGGACCAGCGGTCGCAGTCTCTCCACGACCGACAGATCGACATCGAACGTCTCCAGATCGCGGTTGTTGACTCCGATCATCTCGGCGCCGGCCGCCAGCGCATCTTCCAGCTCAGCCTCACCGTGAACCTCCACCAACGCCTCCAGACCCGCCTTCGACGTCTCCTTGATCAGTCGCCCCAGATCTCCGCGGCCGAGAATCCGCGCGATGAGCAGGATCGCGTCGGCTCCTACCGCGCGCGACTCGTAGATCTGGTACTCGTCGAAGATGAAGTCCTTCCGCAGCACCGGTAGACCGACAGCTTGGCGCACGCGCTCGAGATCGTCGGTCGAGCCGCCGAAGTGCGCCCTCTCGGTCAGAACAGAGATCGCCGCCGCCCCCGCCGCCTCGTATGCCATTGCCGTGGCGCCCGGATCGGCGGTGTCGTTGATGACGCCCGCCGACGGAGACCGGCGTTTGAACTCCGCGATCACCGAGAGCCCCGGCGCCATTAGCGCCTCGCGAAGCGAGCGCAGCACGGGCTGATGCGCCGCCCGGTTCTTCAGCACGGACAGGTTCAGCGCCGCCGCCTGCGCCTGCACCTCGGCCCGCTTGTCGTCAACGATTTCGTCGAGTATGGACATTGGCGTCTCCTACCGGCCCGTTGGCCCCACGAGCATCGCCATCGTCATCATCAGTTCGCAGACGTATCGAGTTGCCGGCTCAGACCGATCAGCCCCGCCAGCTTCTGCGACGCCGCGCCGCTGTCGATCGAGTCGGCGGCCATCCTAATCCCCTCGCCCAGGTCGGCTGCCTTGTCCGCCGCCAGCAGCGCCGCCGCGGCATTCATCAGCACGACGTCGCGCTTGGGCCCTTTCTCCCCGCCCAGCACCGCCTCGAGAATGAGCGCGTTGCCCTTGGCGTCGCCTCCGGCGATGTCCTCCAGGCGCGCGCGCTGAATGTGATGGTCCTCAGGCCTGATCACGTATTCACGAATCGAGCCGCCGACCAGCTCCGCCACGTGCGTCTCGCCGATGTTTGACACCTCGTCCATCCCGGGCTGGCCGTGAACGACCAACGCGTGGCGAATGCCCAGGTTGGCCAGCACATTCGCCAGCGTACTGACCAGGCTACCATCGTAGACGCCCATTACCTGCGCGCCCGCCAGTGCGGGATTGCACAGCGGTCCCAGGATGTTGAAGACGGTCCGAATCGCGATCTCGCGGCGCGGCCCGATGGCGTGCTTCATCGCCCCGTGCATCACCGGCGCGAACATGAAGCCGATCCCCACCTCTTCGATGCAGCGCTCCACGGCGTCGGGGGGTAGCGAGATGGCAACGCCCAGCTCCTCGAGCACGTCGGCGCTGCCGCTCTTGCTGGAGACGGAGCGATTTCCGTGCTTGGCGATGGGCACCCCCGCTCCGGCCACTACGAACGCGGCCGTCGTGGAGATGTTGAACGTGCCTAGCTTGTCGCCGCCGGTGCCGCAGGTATCGACCACTTCGCCGACCTTCGGACGGACCTCGGCCGCCTTCTCGCGCATCACGCGCGCGAAACCGGCGATCTCCTCGACGGTCTCGCCCTTCATGCGCAGCCCGGTGATGAACGAGGCGATCTGCGCGTCGGTGGCGTCGCCACCCATGATCTCCTCCATCACACCCGTCGCCTCGGCGAGCGACAGGTCGCCGCGCTCGGCTACCTTGCTGATGGCATCCACAATCATCTTTCATACCTCCAAGAAGTTCCCCAGCAGCTTTTTGCCTTCGTCGGTCAGTACGGATTCCGGATGGAACTGGACACCGAAGACGGGTTTCTCGCGATGGGTAAGCCCCATCACGACGGCGTCATCGGTCCAGGCTGTGACTTCTAGAATGTCGGGCAACGACTCGCGCTCGGCGATCAGCGAATGGTAACGCGTCGCCGTGAACGGATTCTGCAGGTCGGCGAAGACGCCCGAGCCATCGTGATAGACTCGGCTCGTCTTGCCGTGCACGGGATAGCCGCCGCGCACGACCTTGCCCCCGAAGACCTCCGTGATGCACTGATGTCCCAGGCAGACACCGAGAATCGGCAGGCGGCTGGCGAAGTGGCGGATGACCTCGTTGGAAATTCCGGCCTCGGCCGGCGTGCAGGGTCCCGGCGAGATGACGATGCGCTCGGGGCTCATCTCCTCGATCTCGTCAATCGTCACCTGGTCATTACGCCGGACTTCCATGTCCGCCCCCAACTCCCCCAGGTACTGGACGAGGTTATAGGTGAAAGAGTCGTAGTTGTCGATGATTAGAGTGCTCGCGGCCCTCGCTTGGGTACTCATACCGCTGCCCTCGCCTGACGCGCGCTTTGCTCAGCGATGTCGATAGTTCGCATCAGCGCCTTGGCCTTGTTCTGCGTCTCGACGAACTCCCTCTCCGGGTCGGAGTCGGCGACGATGCCCGCGCCCGCCTGGATGTGGGCCGTTCCGTCCTTGACGACGATGGTGCGGATGGTGATGCAGGTGTCGAGCGTGCCCCGGTAACCGAAGTAACCGACGACGCCGGCGTAGGGCCCGCGCGCGGTCGGCTCCAGCTCGTCGATAATCTCCATGGCGCGAATCTTGGGAGCGCCGGAGACCGTCCCGGCCGGAAAGGCCGCGCGAAGCACGTCGAAGATGGTCTTGTCCTCCCGCAGCTCGCCGACAACGTTGGAGACGATGTGCATGACGTGCGAGTAGTGCTCTATCTCCATCAGTTCGTCCACCTTCACCGAGCCGGCCTTGCAGACGCGGCCCAGGTCGTTTCGGCCCAGGTCGACCAGCATGATGTGCTCGGCGCGCTCCTTCTCGTCGGCCAGAAGCTCCCGCTCCAGCTCGCGATCCTCGCTCTCGGTGGCGCCGCGTGGGCGCGTGCCTGCTATCGGCCTGGTCACGACGGTACCATCCTCCACCTTCACCAGCGGCTCGGGAGAAGAACCGATCAGCTTCAGATCGCCGTGGGAGAGGTAGTACATGTACGGCGAAGGATTGACGGAGCGAAGCGTCCGGTAGACGTCGAACGGATCGGCCGACAGCGGCGTCGAGAAGCGCTGAGAGAGCACGACCTGCAGGATGTCCCCGGCGAAGATGTAGTCGCGCGCCCGCTGAACCGACGCCAGGAAGTCCTCCTTGCGCGTGTTGGATGAGAAGACTCGACGCACCGACGAGGCGGAATCCTCCAGAGGCAATGCCGTGGACGGGCGGCGCAGCCGCTCGATCAGCGAGTCGATCTTGGCGACGGCGTCGTCGTAGGCGGCGGCCGCGTCCCCGTTGACGTGGGCGTTGGCCACAACCCGGACGCGCCGCTTCAGGTGATCGAAGACGACGATGGTGTCGGTGAACATGAAGACCATCTCGGGCAGACCCAGGTCGTCGTGCGCGGTGCAGGGCACGCGCGGCTCGAAGTGGTGCACCGCCTCATAGCCGAGATAGCCGACCGCCCCGCCGAAGAACGAGGGCATGTCGTCGACGGGCGCGACCCGGTAGCGCGACATTATCTGTTCGATCGCATCGAGCGGGTCGTCGACGTCCCGGCTCGTCTCACCGCCCTCGGTCGAACGAGTCCTGACCGTCCCGTCGAACGATTCGATGACGATGTGCGGATCGACTCCGAGGAACGAGTAGCGTCCCAGACGCTCGCCGCCCTCTATCGACTCGAGCAGGAAGGCGTTGTCGCCCGGCTCGAGCTTGAGAAACGCCGATACCGGCGTCTCCAAATCGGCGCCGATCTCCCGGTAGACCGGCACGAGATTGTACTCCCCCGCCAGCCTCTCGAACTCTTCTCTCGTTGGTGCGTACCTGTTTGCCATCATCTGCTCCTCGCGCCTCGCGCGAGCCTCACGCTCCGGTGGCCGGCGCCGGAGAATACAAAAACCTCCCGTCCATCTTGGGACGAGAGGTCATCTCGCGGTGCCACCCTAGTTCCCGGGGAATCTACCCGGGCACTCGAACCAGAGTACGGGAACGGCTCTACGCTCCTTATACTCCTCTCCTTCTAACGGCGGAGACTCCGGCTCCCCTACCAGCCTCGCGGCCTTCGGTTCGCGCCTCAGAGGCCCATTCGCTCGTGGAGTTCGTACCGGGCTTCCATCAACCCCGGCTCGCTGGGACTCGCTGCCTCGAGCTACTAGTCCTCGTCATCGGCTTGTATGTACTTGTCGAGATAATAGCACGCGCGTCAACCTCGGGCAATACGGAGACACTACACCTGTTTCTTGACTCCTCCCCGGGACGCTGTAGACTCGTGGTTGCCAACTATTGTAAACCGCCCTGGAGGTGATACTTGTGCCACGAACCGCGACCACGCTCGGTTTCTCGGTGCCGCCGGCGCTCAAGAAAGAGGTTGAGACGATGGCGCGGGACGCCGGCATGACCAAGAGCGAGCTCTTCCGCGACATGCTGCGCACCTACAAGCAGGCCCGCGCCGAGCAGCAGTTCTTCGCCGTGCAGGAAAGCGTCGCTCGCTACGCGCATACGGCCGGCGCGTACACCGAAGACGACATCGAGAAGATGGTCTTTGAGGACCGGTAGTGATCAGGACTGTCTTCGACACCAACGTGCTTATCTCGGCGTTTGCGGTTCCCGGCAGCCGGTCGGAGAAGGCCTTCCTCCTGGCGATGCGTGGCCGCGTGGACCTCATCTCATCCGCGGCGATCCTCACCGAGACGGCCAACAAGCTCAGACAGAAGTTCGGCCTGCCGGAGGAGGATATCATCGCCGTGCTCAAGCACGTGAGCCGGACTGCTGAGATCGTCAAGCCAACAACGCGACTGGCGGTGCTCGCCGATGAGCCGGACAATCGGATCCTTGAGTGTGCGACGACGGCCGAGGTCGATCTGATCGTGACGGGAGACAAGCATCTGCTGAGCTTGAAGAGCTATGAAGGCATCGGCACCTGTCGCGTTGCTGACTTGCTGAGGACAGTGGGTGAGGGCGAGCCTGGGCGATCCGCGGTTCCCGGCGCAGCGATCAAATCGCCGCCTCCACGCGTTCGTAGACCGCGACGGGCAGCTCATCAAGCTCCTTCGCCACCCTGGAGCTTGCCAGGCGGACGGAGTACATCTGGCCGCGCTTTCCCTTAGACCCAGCCTCTGTCCCCGATTCCTCCCCCCTTCTCGCCACGTGACCTGCGATACTGATCGAAGGGGATCCCGCCGTCCGCCGCGTACGAGGCG
>DYIV01000038.1:0-15369 GCA_020723435.1 Slackia heliotrinireducens
TGGATGTGTCCAGCCGCGCCGAGGCGCTCACGACGAGTCCGGCCGCGGCGAAGATCAGCGCCGCGAAGACGACGAACGCGTAGTTCTGCCAGTACCCCGACTGTAGCGCACGCCGCAGGCGGTTGGAGAACAGCCGAAACATGCCGCCCACTCCAACCACCAGGCCCTTCGTGAGGCCCTCATCGAAGCGTCTGGCCGCACCGCCGACCGTCTTGACGGAGATGCGAGGCGGCTCGTGATCTCCGGACGCGGGGGATGGCATTCGCTCGTCTTTGTCCTGTTCAGCCATTGTGTGTCCTACTTGACCAATCCGACTCTGCTGACTATGTGGGGTACGCTCGGTCCTATCCGGCTCAGCGCAAGCAGGGGATAGAAGCCGAGGATGATGATTGTGGCGGCCAGCACGATGAGCGCGAAGCGCTCCGCCCATTGAATGTCCAGCGCTGTCGATTCCGCCGGCTTGGTGCCGAACGAGATGCGCGAGAGCATCCAGAAGATGTAGCCCGCCATGATGATCGCCCCGAGAAGGGCGATGACCGCCAGGACGGCGCGCGTCTCGTAGGCGCCTAGGAAGATCCACAGCTCACCGACGAAACCGCTCGTTCCGGGCATTCCGAAGGAGGCGAGCGAGGCGAACCAGAACAGCGCCCCGAGGGTCGGCACGGTCGCAAGCATCGCGCGGATTCCGCCGATCTCGCGGGTCCCGAGGTGCCTGTTGATGAGACCAACGCACAGGAAGAACATGCCCATGATGATTCCGTGGTTGAACATGTGCAGCGAAGCGCCCCGGATGCCGTCGACGGAGAAGCTCATCACGCCGAGGGTCGCGAATCCCATGTGGCTGATGGATGAGTAGGCCGCCATCCTCTTCAGGTCGCGCTGCGCGGAGGCGACCAGGTCTCCATAGATGGCATTGGCTACGGCCAATACCGCCACGACGGGCCCGAAGGCAAGTGCGCCCTTCGGCAAGATGGGCAGCGCCAGGCGCAAGAATCCATAGGTTCCCATCGCCGCCAGTGCTCCCGACATCAGGATCGTGACGACGGTCGGGGCCTCGGTGTACGCGTCGGGAAGCCAGGTGTGGAACGGGAAGATGGGCACCTTCACGGCAAAGCCGACGAGCAGCGCCGCGAAGGCAAGTCGCTGGATGTCCAGCGGGATAGTCGTGGTGGCCAGCTTCGGTATATCAAACGACAGCGGCGTCAGCCCGCTCTTGAAGTAGATGAGCAAGATGCCAACGAGCATCACCAGACTGCCCAGGAGCATGTATATCAAGAACTTGAGCGCGGCCGCTTCGCGCTTCGGGCCGCCCCAGATGCTGATCAGCAGATATGTGGGAATGAAGACCGTCTCCCAGAAGACATAGAAAAGAATGAGATCGAGAGAAGAGAAGACGCCGAGTAGCCCCATCTCGAGCAGGAGCAACAGGCCGAAGTACGTCTTGATCCTGTGCGTGATGTTGCGCGATATCAGTACGCCCAGGAAGGTGAGCAGAGCCGTCATCCCAAGCAGCAGAACGCTCAGACCGTCGATGCCCACATGGTAGGAAATGCCGATGTTCGGGATCCACTGGTGGTGCTCCTCGAACTGGAACCCCGCGGCGCGCGTGTTGAAGGCCCAGAAGATGACGGTCGCCAGGCCAAGCGGAATCGCGGTGAAGACGAGCGCGATACGCCGAGGCAGCTGCTCGTCGTCGCCGCGGACGAAGAGCAGCACGATGGCGCCTACCAGAGGCGCGAACACTGTGGCGCTAACTACGGGAAAGCCCATACAAACCGTCCCCCACGGTTACCACTTGAGCAGATCGATCTTGTCGAGGTTGATCGTGTCTCTCAGACGGAACAGGCTCAGCACCGTCGCAAGCGCTACGCCGATCTCCGCGGCCCCGACGACCACGGCGAAGATGGCAAAGGTCTGGCCGAGCGCGATGTCGCTCGGGCGATTGGCGGCGAACGCAATTAGGTTGATGTTCGCCGCGTTGAGCATGAGTTCTATCGAGATCAGAATGAGCACGGCGTTTCGCCGGGCGAGCGCTCCATACGCTCCGATGGAGAAGAGGATCGCGGAGAAGATCAAGTAATAGTAGGAAGGAATCACTCGTCCCCCTCGTGCTTGGCTGCGATTGTGGTCACACCGACGAGCGCGGCGAGAAGTAGCACCGAGACTACCTCAAATGGCAAGACGTACGTCGTCAACAATGCCGTTCCTATCTTCTCGGTCGACATGCTGGCCGTCGCCTGCGCCTGCGGCCAGGGAGTTTGCAGGACCACGAAGACGAGCAACGCGGCCAGGGCCAGCGCCGTCAGCAGCGCTCTGCCGCGCTGTTCGTGATCGAGGGCCTGGACCGCCCCGCGGCCGATGGGCGTGAGCATCAGCGCGAAGACGAGGAGAATCGTAACGGCCGCCACGTAGACCAGCACCTGAACCAGGGCCATGAACTGAGCGGACAGCAGGCCGTACGTGCCGGAGATGGCGATCAGCGTCACGACGTGAAACCCGATGCTGTGCACGAGATTCTTCCCCGTCACGATACGGATCGCCGCGACGACGGCTATGGCCGCCAGTATGAAGAAACCGATCAGCTGTATGCTCATGCTCGTGCCCTTCTGCGCTCCGCCAGCAAAAGCAGAAAACGAGGTGGCTCAAGACACTAGGCAAAGCCGTGCGCCCGGCACGGATGCGATCGGAGGTGTACGACGTGCCCTCCCCCGAAGATGGGCCCTAACGCAGCCCATATGCTCAGGCTCAGTGTAGCAACGGTCCGCCGCTGCGCTCAAGTCCACATGGTCCAAACGGCCAAGATGAACCAGTGGGCGGCAAATTCCGCCGGTAGAGGGAGAAAATAGGCCGTCAAATTGCTGCTTATTTGTTATCAACGCGCTACAATAGGGAAACAACGGAACATCACTGGTTCTTGGCGTTCATAGGCGCCTGCGCGCGTGAGGCGCGTCCTGGTCGGCGCCGCGGGCAACGGGGGAAGCCCGATGAAGCCGGAAGCTCACAGGAGCACACCGGATCCCGACGTAGCCGCACGCGAAAGCGTCCCGGCTCCGGTCGGCTCAACGCTCGATTCTCCCGCCCATCGCCCGCGACCCCGGGTGGACGCCGCCTTCCCGGCGCATCCGCGGCGGAGCCCCATTCTGAAGTTCGGCCCATCCTAGGCGGCTAAGGCCGCCATCTCCGGTTTGCACCATCAACGGACAATCCTGTCCGGCCAAGTATGTCCATCTATAGACATGGGGGAGGTCTGCAAATGATGGATGAAATGGCAAAGAAGCGGGCGATCCAGGTTTGGCTGAGGGTGCTCTATGTCGCGCTGTGGTCGATTGGCGTGCTCGCGCTTGTGATCGCCGCCACGTGGCTGCTTGCGCTATGGCGCTACGCCGCCTTCGCTCTCGCCGGGGTCGCAATCGGCGCCTATCTGAGCGTACGCGGGGCCACGCTGACCGATCAGATCGCGCGCGCGGTTCTCGCCATCGGAGCGTCCGCGTTCGCCGCATGGCTTGCCGTCGCCACGAGCCGAGATCCGGCGCTTCTCGCACCTCTCGCGCTCAGCGTCGGAGCCTTCTTCCTGTACGGAGCGGCGACGTTGGGCACCGTCTGGGTCGTGCGGGCGATTTGCGGCAGGCCCATCGAGGTGCACGTGGTCGTTACCGAGGAGCCGGGGGAGAGGGTCTTCGCCGACGTGACGGCTGAGACGGAAACCACCCTCGAGGCGGTTCCGGAACGCACGTCCGGGGAGGAAGAAGAGGCAGTCAGCTAAGACGCGTCGATCGAAAGGAGGCGGGGGATGGCGACAAATCCGAAGGAGCTCATCCCGAGGGAGCTGCTCAAGGTCATTGCGGTCTGGTCGCTCATTCCGAGCTACCTAGTCGGCGGCGGAGTGATCGGCTACGGCCTCGACAGGTTCTTTCACGTCTTTCCATACCTGACGAGCGCCGGGTTGTTGATCGCTCTCATGCTTGCCGTTCGGGACATGCTTCGGCTTCGGGACGAGTTCTAGGAGGGGCGATCCGATGACCGAGCGCAGCCGGCCGCTACCGGACGAGCTACTGCGCTCCGTTGTGCGCCAGTCCAAGTACGTCGGAGTCGCGCTGGCGGTAGCGGGCGGGGTCATCACGCACGACTATCGTTTCGTGCTGGCTCTGGCCATTGGATCTACCGTCGACATCGTTTCGCTGGCGTGGATCTTGGAGCACGGTCAGCTCGCCACCGACGGCGCGAACGTCGGCAAGGCGGTGGCCGGTGTCACGGCCGTTCGTTTGCTCGTCAAGAGCCTGCTCATCCTGGGCGCGGCGGCGCTCGGAGGGGGCGCGCTCGTGTGGGGAATGATCCTCGGCGTTCTCGTCGTGGAGATAACGCTCATGACGGTGGGACTCGTCGACTCGGTCCGCCGGACGATCTGGTGAAACGGGGAGGTGACTAAGTATGGAAGAACACGCGACATCGGCGATCGAAACGTACATGCCCTACATCGTCGTCTTCAACTTCGCCCTGGTCGGCGTCGTCTTGGTCGTCTTGGGGAAGCTGGCGGTGCGCGGCGGGCTATCTGAGGAACCCGGCCCCCGGCAGAATCTCCTCGAGTTTCTGCTCGATTTCTTCGTGGGCAAGGCTGAGGAGATCCGGGGTTGTGACTGCGTCAAGACCGTCGTCCCGCTGCTTGCGACGCTGTTCGCGATGATCTTCATCTCGAACCTGTTGGGAGTGATCCCGATTCCGGTGATCAATCAGCCGCCGACCGCCTACTACAGCGGGCCGCTGGCCCTGGCGCTCTGCGCGATCTTCGGCACCCTCTACGTATCGGGGGTCTTCAACGGCGTCTTCGGAGCGCTCAAGCATCTGTTCTGGCCCAATCCGCTGCAGTTGATCACCGAGGTGTCAGACGTGATGTCTCTGTCGCTCCGTCTCTACGGCAACATCGCCGGAGAACACATGGTGGCGCTGTTGATCATGGGAGTGGCGCCGATAGGGATTCCGCTGGTCATACACTTCCTCGGGTTGATCCCGGCATTCGTGCAGCCGCTCGTCTTCGTCTTGCTGACGACAAGCTTCATTGCCGGGGCGATCAAGCACGAGGAACACAAGGAAGAGCGCGAGGTGGTCGCGGAAGCGCAAGAGGAACGGACCAAAGTGGATGTTGAGGCACAAACGGCCTGATGGGAAGCGGCGGATGCCGCGAAACACTGAACAGGGGGAGGTACACGATGCAAGGGATCCTGTTGGCACTAGTGTCGATCACGCCAATCGTCGTGGGAGCGACGATTGGAGCGTTGTCGATGAGGCGCATCTCCGTCACGGCGCTCGAGGGGATCACTCGCCAGCCGGAGGTCGCGGGGCAGCTGTTCACCGCGATGCTCATCGGTATGGCGCTCGTCGAGGCGCTCGTCATCTACTGTCTCGTCGTTGCTCTGATGCTTGCCGGCAGCGTCAAGATCTAGCAGCCGGCGCGAGCAGTCAGACGGGAGGTGAGCATAGATGGCGCTGAATCCGATCGAACAGATCAGGCCGGTGACGATCGTCGGCATGATCACTGTCTTTTGGGTCACGTTCGCCGCGTTGAAGCGCGTCTTCTACGGACCCGTACTCGAGGTCATGGTCAGGCGACGTCAGAAGATCGCCGACGCGACGGAGAAGGTGACCGAGGCGGATGCGCTCGTCGCTTCGGCTCGGCAGGAGGCTGAACGGATACTGCAGGAGGCCGATACGCAAGTCGACAAGATCGGCCGCGAGGCGGCCGAGGAAGTGGAGACGGAGCGCCAAGAGAAGCTCGTCGCGGCAAAGGAAGAAGCGGATCAGCTTCTCAAGGATGGACGCACCCGCGTGGGTGAAGTGCGCAAGCAGGAAGAGGCGAAGGTTCGCAGCGAGCTCGTTGGCTGCACGACCATCGCGTGCAACAAGCTGGTCGGCAAGATCGATCCGCGCCTGATCGAATCGGTCGTCGACAAAGTGATGCGCGCACGTCTTGCCGTATGAGGGAGGTGGTGACGGATGGTTGCGGTTGAGGAGCTGTTTGCTGAGGTTGTCGCTGAGATTACGCACAATCCGTTGATATTCGCGGCGGAGGTCGCGCAGTTTCTGATTCTCGTCTTCGCCCTGCGACTGCTTGCGAAGCGGATTCTCGGTCCGATGCTCGAGCGCCGGCGCCAACAGGTGCTGGACGATCTGGCCGAGGCGGACCGGGCCGACGAAAGAGTCGCCGAAGCGCACAAGGAGGCGAAGCGAATCGTCGCCGAGGCCAACCAGCAGGCACAGGAGCGAATACGCGAGGCCAAGGAGGGGGCGGCCGCCGAATTCGAGCAGGCTGTGGCCGCGGTGGGCGAAGAAGCGGCGAACGTGGTCAAACAGGCACGTCAGACGCTCGAGCAGGAGGAAACGGAGGCGGTCAGCTCGGTTCACACCAAGCTTGTGGATCTTGTCACGGTGGCGACGCGCAACGTACTCGACGAAGCGCTCAGCGAACAGGAACGTCGCGATCTGGTTGAGAAGTCCGTGCTGTCCAGTCTCGAGGAGCTCGAGGACGTCGCGATTGCGGAGTAGGAGGCGATGAGGCGTGGGCGATTCAAAAGATCACCCGCTGCACGTCTTGCTGAGAACGCCGGTCGGAATGAACGGCGCTCTGGCGAGCAAGGTTGCCGCGCGTCTGGAGGATGTCGTCGGACGTCCGGTCACGGTTGAGGAACGTGTCGATCGCCGCCTCCATGGCGCCGTCATTTCACTCGGGGGAGCTCACGAGATCGAAATCGGGCTGGAAGACGCACTCAAGACTCTCGACTCCTCGATGCAGGAGCTGCGCCGGCGGATCGACTCGGGTGAACCGCCGCCCAGCGCGGATGAAGTGATTGCCGCAATCGAGGGGCTTGACGTCGGCAAGGGCTTCGCGGTTCGGGAGACGAACCTGCGCAAGCTGCTCATGACATATGAGGGAAACAGCCTCAAGGTGCAGCTGCAGTCGTCCGTGGATGAGCAGACGATCCAGCGACTGCAACAGAAGCTGTCGGCGGCCGCCGGCCGCGAGCTGGCGCTCGAGGTTGAGATCGTGCCTCGTCTCGAGAGCCGCGCGGTGCTGCTACTCGGCGCGGATCGGAGAATCGAGCTCGACCTGCCGAGCCGGTACTTGAGCGGCCTGCGAACCAAGGTCCTCGAGGGGCGCGACGAGTTGCTCATGGCGCCGCCCGAGGACATCGGGGCGCACCTGTCGCGAATGATCGAGGAGACGGAGCCTCAGCTTGAGGTTGAGGAAGTCGTCGAGATCGGGACGGTCGTCTCGGTAGGCGACGGCACGGCCATGGTGACGGGCCTGTCCAACGTCGGATCGCAGGAAATCGTGCAATTCCAGAACGAGGTCTACGGCATGGCGTTCACTCTGTCGAGGAACATCGTCGGCTGCATCCTGCTCGGGCCGGAGGAGCGGATTCAGGAAGGCAGCCCCGTGCTCAGGACAGGCCGCGGGTTGCACGTGCCCGTGGGCGAGCTGCTCGTGGGCCGCATAGTCAACGCGCTGGGCCAGCCCATAGACGGCAAGGGACCGATCGCGTCACACGCGTATCGGCTGGTCGAGCGGAAAGCCCCCGGCGTGGTGCGGCGTCGTCCGGTCAAAGAGCCGCTGCACACGGGGATCAAGGCGCTCGACGCGCTCGTGCCGCTGGGGCGGGGGCAGCGTGAGCTGATCATCGGGGACCGCAAGATAGGCAAGACGACGATCGCACTCGATACGATCCTGGCCCAGAGAGACTCCGACGTCATCTGCATATACGTCGCCATCGGCCAGAAGGCATCGTCGATCGCGCGCGTCGTCCAGGTTTTGCAGCAGGCGGACGCGATGGAATACACGATCATCGTGGCGGCGCTATCAAACGAACAGCCGTCCTTCCGTTACCTCGCGCCGTACGCGGGATGCGCTATTGGTGAGGAGCTGATGGAGGACGGCAAGCATGCACTCATCATATACGACGACCTGTCGAAACACGCCGTCACGTATCGTGAGATGAGCGCGCTGCTGAAGCGGCCGATCGGGCGTGAAGCCTATCCGGGCGACATCTTCTATATACACTCGCGTCTGCTCGAGCGAGCGGCGAAGATGCG
Source organism: Slackia heliotrinireducens (assembly GCA_020723435.1). Classification (GTDB taxonomy): domain Bacteria; phylum Actinomycetota; class Aquicultoria; order DYIV01; family DYIV01; genus DYIV01. The sequence goes on from DYIV01000038.1 coordinate 8,083, forward strand.
TGACGATCTGGGTGGCGGGTCACTGACGGCGCTGCCGATCGTCGAGACGCTCGCCGGCGATATCTCGGCGTTCATTCCGACCAACGTCATCTCCATCTGCGACGGCCAGATCTTCCTCGACGGCTCGCAGTTCAATGAGGGATTCAGACCGGCGATCGACGCGGGCCTCTCCGTGTCGCGCGTTGGCGGCGCGGCCCAGACGAAGGCGATGAAGAAGGTCGCCGGGCGTCTGCGTATCGACATGGCGCAGTATCAGGAGATGGCGACCTTCGTGAAGTTCGGAGCCGAAGTCGACAAGGCTACGCTCGCCCAATTGACCCGAGGCGAGCGCGGCCGGCAACTGCTCATCCAGGACCAGCACAAGCCCATGTCCATGGAGGAGGAGACGATCATCCTCTACGCGGTGACTCGCGGCTATCTGGACGATGTCGCGCTGGAGTTGGCCGGCAGCTTCGAGGAGCAGTTCCTCGACTTCGTAAAGGAACGTTACGGTCTCATCATCGAGCAGCTCGCCGAGACGAAAGACCTGTCACCGGCGCTGGAGAAGCAGATGGCAGTCGCGCTGGAGAGCTTCCGCAGGGGCTTCCTCAAGGAGCATCCACCGGCGGAGGAGTTCCAGTCACTCGTTCTGTAGGAGCCGAGCGGTGCAGAAACTCGTAGAACTGAAGCAGCGGATCAAGACCGTCTCGAACATCCAGACGGTCACGCGCACACTCGCTACGGTTTCGGCCGCCAAGCTGTCGCGGACGCGCCGCAAGGCGGCGTCCATGCGCCTGTACGCCGCCAAGATGCGCGAAATCGTCCTGAATCAGCAGCGGCAGATGGACCGGCTCGGCATCACGCTGGAGGAGCTGTCGCCGCTGGTCGCCGAGCGCCATCCGGTCAAGCGCGTCGCTCTTGTCGTCATCACGGGCGACAGGGGCATGTGCGGCAACTACAATATCTCTTCGTCGCGGCTGGCGCGGGCGTTCATCGACGCGGGACGGCGCCAGGGCCAACAGGTCCAGCTCATCCTCAAGGGACGCAAGGGCCAGCGGTACCTTCGCGCGGAGCGCGACGCCATCATTCACATCGAGGGGTGGAGGCGTGAGGGTGTGGTCGGTTCGGACGTCGAACGGCTTCTCGCCATGGTGGGCAGGATGTTCGTCACCGGACAGGTCGACGAGGTCCATTGCGTCTACACGCGGTTCTACACGCCGATCAAGCGCGAGCCGAGTATCGTACGCGTCCTGCCACTGCGCAAGGACGCGTGGCAGGCTCGAGCCGCGAGGCCGCCCGCGTCCGTTGAAGTGAGCGGATTGGAGGAGACATGGTCCTACGAGCCGTCCTTCGCGGAGCTGATGGATGAGCTGATCTGGACCTATCTGCGGCTACTCATCTTCGACGTTCTGATCGAGAGCTTCGCCTCGGAGCAGGGCGCTCGCATGATCACGATGGAAGAGGCCACGGAGCGTGCGGAGAAGTCGCTGCGCGCCTACCGCGTGCTGCACAACAGGTTGAGGCGAGAGGTGATCACGACAGATTTGATCGGTGTGCTCTTTGCGGCGCAGGTGCTGGAGAAGAGCGAGTCCGGCGTCGAGGAGCTTGTGTAGCTTCGGGGAGATCGCGCGACTGGCGGTCCGGCTACTGGCGAGGTGAGGTTGATGGCCAAGGGTAACGGCGACAAGAAGAAGGCGGTTGCCGAGAGCGAGCTCGATCTGTTGGAGGAGGCGCGGCGCGTCGAGATTCATCGCGCCATGATTCAAGTCATAGATGAGCTGGCCAAGGAGCAGGCGCAGGGGAGTGTCGTGCAGGTGATGGGCCCGGTCGTCGACATCGACTTCGCGGGGGCGCTTCCGCCGATCGAGAACCTGTTGCGCGCCGACGATCGGGAGACCGGACTTCCAATGGAGGTCGTCCAGCTGCTCGGTGAGCACAGCGTGCGCGCCGTCGCGCTCGACTCGACGGACGGTCTGTCGCGCGGCTCCAAAGTCTTCGATACCGGGGCGCCCATCACGGTGCCGGTCGGTCCCGAGATTCTGGGACGGGTCTTCAACGTGCTCGGCGACGCGATCGATGAGATCGGACCGGTCAATGCGCCAAGACGCCAGTCGATCCACAAAGAACCGACTCCCTTCGCGCGGCTACAGACGTTCCCCGAGGTATTCGAGACCGGCCTCAAAGCGCTCGACATGCTCACGCCGTTTCCGCGAGGCGGCAAGATCGCTCTGTTCGGCGGCGCCGGCGTCGGCAAGACCGTCATCATCATGGAGCTGATCAGAAACGTGGCCATCGAGCACAAGGGAGCCTCGGTCTTCGGCGGCATCGGCGAGCGCACGCGTGAAGGCAACGATCTGTGGCTCGAGATGCAGGACACTGGAGTGCTGGACAGGGCGGTACTTGTCTACGGCCAGATGAACGAACCGCCGGGCGCGCGATTCCGCGTGCCGTTCACCGCGCTGACAATGGCCGAGTACTTCCGCGACGACCGCAAGCAGGACGTGTTGCTCTTCTTCGACAACATCTACCGCTACGTGCAGGCGGGACTGGAGGTCTCGCTGCTGCGCGGGCGCATACCGTCCGAGGTCGGCTATCAGCCGACGCTCTTTACCGAGATCGGCAAGTTGCAGGAGCGCATCGCCTCCACCGAGCACGGCGCGATCACTTCGGTGCAGGCGGTGTACGTGCCCGCCGACGACCTTGCCGACCCCGGCCCCGCATCCGTCTTCTCGCATCTAGACGCAAGCGTCGTGCTGTCGCGAGCCGTCGCCGAGCAAGGACTCTATCCGGCGATCGATCCGCTCGGTTCGACGTCGCAGATTCTGGAGCCTTGGATTGTTGGTGAGGAACACGTCGGCATCGCCCGTCGGACCAAGGCCTACCTCCAGCGCTACGGAGCGCTTCAGGACCTCATCGCCATTCTCGGAGTCGAGGAGCTGTCGGACGAGGACAAGATCGTCGTCATCCGCGCGCGCCGCCTGCAGAAGTTCCTCTCTCAGCCGTTCTTCGTCGCAGAGACATACACCGGTATTCCGGGCAGATACGTGTCACTGGCCGAGACGCTGAGAGGTTTCAGGGAGATCTGCGAAGGGGTACACGATGATGTGCCCGAGCAGGCGTTCTACATGGTGGGCACGATCGACGAGGCCCTGGAGAAGGCCGAGACGATCAGCGAAGAGCAGCGCCAAGGTGAGGTCCGAGTCAAGGAAGCGACCGTCTAGGAGTCCGACATGGCGAAGCAGACACTGTCGCTCGAGATCGTGACCCCGGACGGACTTTCGTTCACCGAGACGGATATCGCCGGTCTCGTCGTGCGGCGGAAGGAGAAAGGGCCGCTCGGCAGCGAGATGGAAGTGCTGCCCATGCACGCGCCGATGCTTGCGCGTGTCGCACCCTGCCGGCTGCGGTACTACCGATTGGGCCAGACGCACCACATCAAGATCGGTGGCGGCTTCATGGAAGTGAAGGAGAACCACGTGACGATAGTCGTCTCAGTTGTCGGCCAGGCATCTCGGGAGCAGGAGGCCTTCATATCAGACGGGAGCTAGTGGTATGCTTGAACATGACCGCGCAACCTGCAGCCGGTCGAACAAGGGGGAAGGTCCGTTGCAGTCAAACAGTCACGCTCCGACCGCGGAGGTCGATGCCCTCATCGTGGGGGCCGGTCCCGCCGGCTGTATGGCCGCGCGGCGGTTGGGCAAAGCAATGCGCGTCCTGCTCGTCGATTCTTCGGCGCTGCCCCGCAGCAAACCCTGCGGCGGTGCGCTGAACCCGTACTCGTGGAAGTTTCTGCAGCAGTTCGGGCCGCCCCGACATCTCTTTCTCGATCCTGAAGAGGTCAAATTTCGGTGGGTCGATTTCGACTCTAAGCTCAACCGGATCACCGAGCTGGAATTCAAGAACGTCAGCCGTGAAGCGTTCGATGAATGGCTCCTGTCGCTCATCCCCGACACGGTTGAAGTGCGCGACAAGACGCGTTTTCTCGGCTACGAGTCGAACTGCCACCTGACGAAGGTCAGGCTCGAGACTCCGACGGGCGGGCTCACCGTCTCCACGCGATACGTCATCGGTGCCGACGGCGCTCTGTCGCAAGTGCGCCGGCGAGTGCTCGGCGGCGACTTCGCCACCTATGCGTGCATCCAGGACTGGGTGGAGCGGCCGGCGTCCATGCCCCCGTACTTCGACTGCATCCGCATCAAGGGGATTGGCGACGGGCACGCCTACACCTACGCTGTGCCCAAGGGCGAGGCCGCGCTCGTCGGGTCCGTCTTCTATCCCGGCGCGACGGCTCAGAAGGCGAAACACGGGCAAGTGATGGAGATGCTTCGCGACCGCCTGGGGCTTGGTCCGACGACGAAGCGGGAATCGGCCGCGGCCCTTCAGGTCCGATCGGGCCGGGACGTCATCTTCGGAGACGGCAAGGTCCTGCTGACCGGGGAGGCCGCCGGCTTCATCAGTCCAACCTCAGGTGAGGGAATCAGCTACGCGCTTGCGACCGGCGATCTGTGCGCACAGGCCATTCTGGCCGAACCGGATCGTCCGCTGGAGAAATACCGCGCAATGTCGGCGGGCCCGGCGCGCAACATCACGCGGAAGGCGCGGAAGCTCGCGCTGCTCGAGTACAGAGCGGGCCACGCCGTGCTGGCCGCGATGCCGCTGGGCATTCTGTCGTGGATGACGAAGCGGCTCTAGCTTCCATGATCTGGTTTGCGCCTGCCCTGTATCTTTGCTAGCCTGCGATTGGCTGCGATCGACAGTAGCAGCGTCGCGCACACAGCAGTTCTCATAGCCCGGCGAGAGGCGTAGGGTCTCGCCAGTCGTATCAGGGGTCGTATTCCGGGGACACCACACTCATTTGTCCCCGAATTGAGGCGATGCAGATGCAGCTCCGCTTCGGCGCAGCGCGCAAGATCATCATCCCATTCGTCATCCTTTCCTTGGCGTATTCCAGCGTTCCCGCCATCGCGGCACCGCCACGCTCGGTCATCCGGGCCACGAAGAAGCGTCTCGCGCGCACGAAGGCGCTGCTAGCGAAGCAGAATCGAGAAGTGGCGAAAGTCCGCGGCCAGCTGGCGCGGATGGACATCGAATTCGCGGTCACGGTCGAGAAGTACAACGACATTCGTGAGCAGCTGCGGCAGACCCAAGATGAGATCGAAGAGAACCTGGCGCGTCTGAAGGACGCGATCGAGGATCTCAACGGAGCCCGCGACCTTCTCAACGAGCGCGTCGTCAACATCTACAAGAACGGCAAAGCCGACACGGTCGACGTCTTCCTCAACGCGGATGGCTTCCATCAGGTCCTGGTCAGCTTCGACCTGCTCAGGTTCATCGCCGACGCCGACAAGGACATGGTCGTCAAGATCGCGGCGAAGAAGCGACGCGTGCAGGACGTCCAAGAAGTGCTTCTTGCCAAGCGCACTCGCCAGTATGAGCTCCAGGCCGACATCGAGGCGCAGAAGGAGCGCATCCAAGAGCAGATAGCAGCGCGACGGCTGTACCTGTCGCGTCTCAACAAGGACGTACGGGCGCTGCTTGCGCGCAAGCGAGCGCAGGAGCAGCGAATCGCCGCGGCCCAGGCGAGGCTGGCGGCGCTGGCACTGGCGCGAGGTCAGAGTTACCCGCTCGTCGGCAGCGGAGGACGCCAGGACGTCGTGCGCATCGCGCTGAGTTTTCGTGGAGTCCCGTACGTGTGGGGAGGCGAATCGCGTAGCGGCGTCGATTGCTCCGGGCTGGTCATGCTGGTCTTTCGTGGGGTCGGGATCAGTCTGCCTCACTACTCCGGCGCTCAGTACGGCTACGGCCGGTCGGTGTCGCGTGGGCAGCTGCTCCCCGGCGATCTCGTCTTCTTCTCGCGCGGAGGCGCGGGAGGCATCTATCACGTGGCCATCTACATCGGAAACGGAAACATCGTCGAGGCGCCGTTCACGGGGGCGTCGGTGTGGGTCAAGGCGCTGAGCGCCAAGTCGAACTACTACGGGGCCAAGCGACTACTCTAGTTGCGGCGTGACAGCTCGTACCAGGAACCGCCTTGCTTACCGAAGCTGAGAACTCCCCGGTAGGTCTTGGCGTCCGTCGACAGCTCGGCGCCGCCTCCGGACCCGCCGGCGTGCACGTACGGCGTCGCGGTGTAGTCGACGATCACCATCGCGTAGTCATCACACGGAGCCTGTGCGTCGCCGGCCACCGCTTCACGAAGCCGGCTTGCCAGCGCTCGATCGCCGGATCTGGAGATCTGATCGAGGCTCATCAGTCTCGTCTGTTCGACGCGAAACGTCTGCCCGCGACGCGAGTCGCACTTGACCTCGGCGAACTGATTGGTCGCGCGGTAGTGGGTTCTGACGAGCCGTCGCACGAGCTTGGCGTCGGCGCTCGAGAGTGGGGCGCCCGGGGCGACGACGGCCGGTTTCTCGGTGGGGATCAGAGACGAGGAGGTGTCGGCGACTAAGAACGGTATGCCGGCAACGGCGAGCACGAGCAATCCCAATCCGAAGCCCATCAGCGCGACCGGGATCTGCTCGCTGGGTTCGACGGCCTTACCGACGAATCTGGCCACCACGCCCCTCCAGCTCGATGCCTGGTGCCGGCGCCGTGTCACTGATGGCGGTCGCCGACGTCGTCCTCATCCTATCGCAAACGAGCAGGCGGTGCTAGGCGCCGGCCACCCTGGCCGACTCGGCGAGCCGCGCAGCGACCTGCTTCTTTCGCGAGATTACATCCGGCAGAAAGACACTGCCCTCGACCAGCTTGATGTCGAAGGCCCGTTCGATGAGACGCGCCTTGCCGGCCACGAGAATCTCCGTGCCTTCGCGCACGATGTCGGTGATCATGAGGACCACCGTGTCGCATTCCCGGTCCGCCGCCAGCTTCGTCATCTGGTCGAGGAGGGCGGGCTTGGCATCGAGCAGCGCGGCGGCGTTGACCGTCTCGACCTGCGAGATGGTCACCTTCGTCTCGCCGAAGTGATACGTCTTGAGGTCCTGCGCGAGAATGTCGGCCGGGGAGACTGCCGCGTGAGGCGTGCGCTGAGTGAAGATCCGCGCGCCGAACTCGTTCCAATCCTCGCCGCAGATGGCCGCCAGCTTCTCAACGGTCTCGCGGTCGACCTCTGTTGCCGTGGGGGACTTGAGCAGCACGGTGTCGGAGACGATCGCCGACATGAGGATGCCGGCGATTCCCGGCGGGATTTCGACGCCGAGCTCCCGGTAGCGGTTTGCCACGATCGTCGCGGTGGCGCCGACAGGCTCGCTGATGACGAGGATGGGATCGGCGGTCTGGATGTCGCCGATGCGGTGATGGTCGATGATC
>DYIV01000038.1:15379-19738 GCA_020723435.1 Slackia heliotrinireducens
CCCGTCACGCACCCCAGCACGCCCAGCCCGAACACCACCCACGGCAGCCGCGTCCGACGAATGCCCATCGCCTCGTCGATGCCATCGGCGGCCTGGCTGCGCTCGTTGTGATCGACGAGGATGACGCGCCGCTTGGGCGGACGCACGAGGTTGGTTCGCGTGACGATTCCGACCGGGCGGTTGCTCTCATCCACCGCGATGACCTCGCGATGGGGAGAGCCGAGGACGTCTTCGATGACTTCGGAGAGAAGATCGTCGGGGCCCGCCGTGACGATATCTGTCGCCATAACGTCGGCGGCCGGAACGGAAAGGTTGATGAGGCGCGCCGCGGCGTAGGTGTCGTGCGGCGTCACCAGGACGGCGGCGTCGTTGGTCTCGGCCGTCTCGAGCTGAGCGGCATCGGGCGTGAAGCCGCCGGTGACGATGAGGCAGCTGATCCCGGCGCGCAGCGCCTGGTCCTGCGCCGTGGGCCGATTGCCGACCACGACCACGTCGCCGGGCTCGATGTAGCCGGCCATTGTCTCGGAGCGCATGGCGCCGATCAGAAACCTGCCGCTGACGGTCGTTTCGGCGGCACCCAGCACGATGTCGGCGTTGATCGTCTCAGCGATCTGCGCTAGCGAGACGGAACGATCGACAAAGTCCTGGATTCTCTGCTCCTCCAGGTAGCGGTTGGCGAGATCGCGCTCGCTGACGGCGCCGACGAGACGACCATCGGCAACGATGGGAACGGCACGGATCGCACGGGCGCGCATCAGCTCGCCGATGGAGCGCAGCGACGCGTCCGGGCCGGCGGTGATCAGCTCTCTGGTCATCACGTCGCGGACGCGCATGCGTACGTGAGGGATGAGCACAGGCGGCTCAAGGCCGAAGTGGTCGAGGATGAAGGCCACGTCGGGCGTTGTCTTGCCCAAACACGCTGCGACGTGCGTATCATCGCTCGTCTCGTTCTTGAGGTTTGCGTAGGCGATGGCCGAGCAGATTGAGTCCGCCTCGGGGTTCTTGTGGCCTACTACGTATACTTCGGACACCGTCTGCTCCTATCCGACCTTCTCCATCGGCGCGTAGCCGACGAGCATCGTCTTCTCGCCGATCGTGAAGCGCACCGTGACCCGGTCTTTGCCCTTGGTCGCCACCACTGTGCCGCGGCCGAACTTCTTGTGCTCGACCTCTTCGCCGACCGCGTATTCCACGTCGCCGTAGATCGGTGTGATCGGCGTAGGTGTCTCGGCTTCCGCAGGCTTCTCCGCGACCTCGGTCAGTTCCTCCGGTATCTCGGACAGGAATCGCGATCCGGTGTTGTAGCTCGTCTGCCCGTAGAGGCTGCGCGACCAGGCGTGCGACAGATACAGGCGCTCGCGCGCCCGGGTGAGCCCGACGTACATGAGCCGCCGCTCCTCCTCGAGGCGGCCGTCCTCCTCCAGCGAGCGGAAGTGAGGAAAGACGCCGTCCTCCATGCCCACGATAAAGACGACCGGAAACTCAAGGCCCTTGGCGTTGTGCAGCGTCATCAGCGTCACGGAGTCCGTGACATCGTCGTAGGTGTCGATGTCGGCGATGAGCGCGACGGTCTCCAGGAAGTCCTCCAGCGAGGCATCCTCATGTCCCGCCTCGAACTCGGCGACGACCGAAGTGAACTCCTTGACGTTCTCCAGCCGCGACAGCGACTCGATGGTCCTCTCCGCCTCCAGCGCGGTCACGTAGCCCGTCTCGGCGAGCATCCGCTCCGCGGCCACGTGCGGCGGCTCGCCGGCCAGCGGCGCCAGTCGATCGAGCAGCTCGGCGAAGGCGGCAAGGTCCTTCTTCGCCCGAGTGGCAAGGAACGGATTCTCCTCGCTCTTGCGCAGCGCCTCGACGAACGGGATCTTCTGGCGGATGGCGAAGAGCTGCACCTTGTCGACGCTGGTCTTGCCGATGCCGCGCTTGGGCTGGTTGATGATGCGCTTCATCGAAACCGAGTCGAGCGGATTGGCGATGACGCGCAGGTAGGCGATGACGTCCTTGATCTCGGCCCGCTCGTAGAAGCGGAGGCCTCCGACGATCTTGTAGGGCAGGCCGGCGCGGATGAAGATCTCCTCCAGCACGCGCGACTGGGCGTTGGTGCGGTAGAAGATGGCGAACTCGCGGTAGCGCCGCGCCTCCAGCTCGCGCAGGTGCTCGATCTCGGTGGCCGCGAAGACGGCCTCGTCTCGCTCGTCGACCGCCTGGTAGCGGGTGATCGCCTCACCGCGCGCGTTGGCGGTCCACAGCGTCTTGGGCTTGCGGCCCCGGTTGTTGGCCACGACGTAGTTGGCCGCCTCGAGGATGACCTGCGTCGAGCGGTAGTTCTGCTCCAGGCGGATCACCCGCGCCTGGGGGTAGTCCTGCTCGAACTCGAGGATGTTTCTGATGTCGGCGCCGCGCCATCCGTAGACCGACTGATCGTCGTCGCCCACGACCGTGACGTTGCCGGCCTTGCCCGCCAGCAGGTGCACCAGCGCGTACTGAGCGTGGTTGGTGTCCTGGTACTCGTCGATCAAGACGTAGCGGAAGCGGCTCTGGTAGTCGGCGAGCACCGAGGGGAAGACGCGCAGCAAATCGACGGTCGTCATGATCAGATCGTCAAAGTCCAGGGCGTGGTTCTCTCCCAGACGCTGCTGGTAGAGCTTGTAGACTTCGCTGACGACGTCGTCGTAGTAACTGCCGGTGCGGGCGGCGTATGACTCGGCGTCGACGAGCTCGTTCTTGGCCGCGCTGATCTGATTGAGCACGCCGGCCGGAGGAAAGCGCTTGGTGTCGAGGTTGAGCTCTTTCATGCACAGCTCGATCAGCTTCTTCTGGTCCAGCTCGTCGTAGATGGCGAAGTGGCGCGGCATCCCCAGCCTGCCGATCTCGGCGCGGAGGATCCGGGCGCACGCCGAGTGGAAGGTCGAGATCCACATCCTCTCGGCGACGGGGCCGATCAGCTTGAGGACGCGATCGCGCATCTCACCGGCGGCCTTGTTGGTGAAGGTGATCGCGAGGATGTTGAACGGGTTGACCCTCTTTTCGCTGATGAGATAGGCGATGCGATAGGTCAGCACGCGCGTCTTGCCGCTGCCGGCGCCAGCGAGCACGAGCAGAGGACCGTCGGTGGCCGTGACTGCGTCTCTCTGGGGAGGGTTCAGGTCATCGAGGAGTTTCATGGGGCTATTGTAGCGCAGCGCTCGGACGCGCGGGACGCGATTGGGCGACGGGGTTGGCGCGTGATCCGGGTGTGTTCGTAGGTCGGGGCGATGGGGCTGTGGCCGGGGTCGTGGAATAGTGGTAGGTTGTAGTATGCGGTTGGCGGACGAGGATTGCCGCCGTGTGGAGTTGGCGCGACGGTGGCTTGCGAAGCTCAGGCGGGGCCGCGCTTTGGCGGCAAGCGGACGGTGTTTTATGAGGGTCTGCGTAACACGCCGGCATAACTAGGGCGGGATCGCGAATCATTACGTTGAGCATTGGGTTTTGAACGATTGGAGCCCGCCGCAGATTGAATGTTATGCGACCGGGTATCAACCGAGCGGCGTCTTATGTTGTTCCGCATAAACAGTGGTTCGCTCGATAAGGAGGAGGCTTGGAGATGGCGAAGGTCCAACAGGTGTTCATCGGATGCCCGTTTCTCAGCACCATTCGCAAGAGCTACGACAAGCTGAAGAAGGACCTTGAGAAGGAGACGCCACTTCATCTGGTGCTGGCAGACACAACGGCGCTGTCTTCGACAGACTACCTTCTTGAGCACATAACCATTCTGATCCGCGAATCGGCGGGTTGTGTGTTCGACGTGACGGGCGGCAATCCCAATGTCTCCCTGGAGGTAGGCATAGCTCATGCGCTCCCGGCGGATTTTCTGCTGACGGTGAAGACGCGTAAGCCGCGTAGCCAAGAGAAGGCCGAAAGCGACCTGGAGAGGGCTGGCGAAACCAAGCCGATCATTTCCGATCTCCAAGGCAGGAATCGAGTCGAGTACAAGACATATCCGACGCTCAAAGAGCAACTGCTCAGGAGATATCTGGCGAGCCTCCCATACATGAAGAGGTGGAACGGCTGGAAGCGGGGGCACGCCAGCCACGTGAAGTACGCGCTGCAGGTGTTCGAAGAGATCAGGCTTTCCGGCCGCACGGTGCGGCCGAGGGTGATCGCCATTCTCGACGGCACTGGCATTCAGGTGGATCCGTTCCTCAAGGGCTTGTCGGACGCGAAGCTGCTCACCGTCAAGCGGGGTCGTGCTGGAGGCATCTACTACCCGGCTAAGTGAACGAGCGAACCACGGTCTCGAGCGGACAATGCTCGGCACATCATGTATCGGAGGTTCCGGGTCTGAAGGCCTCGTATTGCCGCTCAGACCGCAGACGTTAG
>DYIV01000039.1 GCA_020723435.1 Slackia heliotrinireducens
ACTTGATCGTGCGCGAGATGCTGAGGCGCCCCGAGGAAAGCGGCTACACCGCCGTCGGCTTCCTCGACGACGATCCCAAGAAGAAGAACATGAAGATGCACGGCCTCAAGGTGCTGGGCACCACGGGCGACATCAAGACGGTGCTCGACGACTACCCGGTCGAAGAGGCCATCATCGCGATGCCGTCCGTTTCTAAGGAGCGGATTCGCGAGATCGTCTTCGGCCTGGAGGCGGAAGGCGTTCGCTGCAAGATAGTCCCGGGTGTCTATCAGATGCTGCGCGGCGGCGTCTCGGTGGCGAACCTTCGCGACGTCGAGGTCGAGGACATCCTGGGCAGGGAGCCGATCGCGGTCGACTTGGACGCCATCTCCGGCTACCTGTCGGGGCGGAGCGTCCTGGTGACGGGCGCCGGGGGGTCGATCGGGTCTGAGCTGTGCCGTCAGGTATGTGACGCCAATCCGGCGCGCTTGGTCCTCTTCGATCACGCGGAGAGCAACCTGTTCGAGATCGAGCAGGAGCTGATCCGCGAGCGCAAGTTCGAACACATCGTGCCGGTTCTCGGGGACGTCAAGAATCGCCACAAGGTACGCCACGTCTTTGCCGAGTACGAGCCCGACGTGGTCTTTCACGCGGCGGCCTACAAGCACGTGCCGCTGATGGAGGCCAATCCGCCGGAGGCGATCTTCAACAACGTGCTCGGAACGAAGGTGCTCGCCGAGGAGGCGGCGCTGTCGGGCGTCGACCGGTTCGTGATGATATCGACGGACAAGGCGGTCAACCCGGCGACGGTGATGGGCGCCTCCAAGGCGGTCGCGGAGCGCATCGTCGCCTCGATGGGAGATCAGGCCGGCACGCGGTTCTTCATCGTGCGCTTCGGCAACGTCCTCGACTCCAGCGGCAGCGTCGTGCCGATCTTCCGCAGCCAGATTGCCAGGGGCGGTCCGGTGACGGTGACGCACAAGGACATGACGCGCTACTTCATGACGATCGGCGAGGCCGTTTCGCTTGTCGTGCAGGCGGGCGCGATGGGAAGCGGGGGAGAGATCTTCGTGCTCGACATGGGAGATCCGGTCAAGATCATCGATCTGGCTGAGAACATGATTCGCCTGTCCGGGCTGGAGCCCGAGCGCGACATCGAGATTGAATTCATAGGGGTTCGTCCCGGCGAGAAGATGACGGAGGAGCTGTTCGGCGACGGCGAAGAGATGATGCCGACGACGCACGGCAAGATCAGCCTCGCTCGCCACGGCGAGTTCGATCCGGGCGAGCTCGACGCCGGCGTGCGGCGCCTCAAGGCGGCCGCCGAAGCCGGGGAGGCCGGACTCGTAGTGACCGAGCTGGCAGCGATTCTGCCGGACTACGAGCCCGGCTCACGCGACGGCACGGTAAGCCCGAAGACCGTATCGGCGGGCGGTGGCTAGGACGGTGGGGCTGCTCAGCGCTCTGCTGCTGGTCGCGACCGTCGCCGCCGTCCTATACCTGTTCTTGATCAGACCGACCCCGGTAGCCGTTGCCATCTTTCTCGCCGTCGCCGCGGCGTTCGTCTGGTCGTGGGCGCCGGCCCTGCTGGAGGAATACGGCTCCGTGCCCGCCGTTCTGCCGCTGGCGGCGATTGCGGTCGGTGTGCCTGTTCTGTTCGGTCTCGCCCTGCTGTTCAGATCTAGGCCGCTCGTGCTCGTATGGGCTCTGGTGCTGACGATGCCCCTGCGCGTGCCGATCCCGGCCGGCGACCAGACGGCCTTCTTGCTCGTCCCCCTCTATCTCGTGGTGCTGGCCGGCTTCTTGTCGATCGTTGAGCCTAGGGAGGACACGGCGGATTCTGCGTCCCCCGCGAAGTCATCGCCCGGCGGATTGGGCTCACTGCTCGAGCCAGGCGCCGGTGCTCTGTGGCGCCAAGACAGGCTTCGCCTTCCGCTGGCAGGTCTGGTCGCCATCGCGGGGTTGTCGCTGCTCTGGACGGCCGGACCTGTCGCCGGCGTCATCCGCTTTCTGTGTTTCTGGGTCGCCTTCTCTCTCGCCTACCATGTCGTGACCGTCCGCCTGGCCGACGAGCGGGCGAGGCGTCACGCCGCCATGGTCCTGCTCGGAAGTGGCGCCGTGCTGGCGGCGATCGGGATCGTCCAGCGCCTGACCGGCGTCGTCTTCTACAACCTCAAGGTCTCCGAAGGGTTCTTCGAGGCGACGTCCATGCGAGTCAACAGCCTCTTCTGGGACCCGAACATGTTCGGGCGCTTTCTGGTGGTCGTCATCATCTTCGCGATCGTTGAGCTGATCGCGCGGCGTTCGAGACTCATGATTGCGCTCGCGACGACTTCGCTGCTGCTGTCGCTGCCCGTCCTGGCGCTCACGTTCTCACGCAGCGGCTGGATCGCCCTGGCGGCCGCGGTGATCTTGCTTGCGTGGAGGTTTCTAGGCGCGGGCAAAGCAGCTGCCGTGGCGGTGGCGCTCCTTCTCGTCGTCGTTGTCGTCTTCACCGTGATCGACGCGCCGCAGTTCAACATTCCCAAGTACGCGCGCGCCAGGTACTACTGGGAGAAGTTCTTCGGCGGCCGGCTGGGCCTCATCCAAGGCGGCGTCGCGATGTTTGCGGCTCACCCGATCGGTGGCGTGGGGCTTGGCGGCTTCCCGAGCGCGTTTCCCCGCTACCGGCCGCCGGACTACAAGTGGAAGGTGGTCGAGTCGCACAATAGCCGGGTGACGACCGCCGCCGAGCTTGGTCTGATCGGGATGACCCTCTTTGTCTGGCTCATCGCGATGTACTGCGGGGTGGCAAAGCACTTGTGGCGCGAACGCCCGGGCGGTGGGCCGCCGGGTGCGCCGGCGAACGCCGAGCCACCGAACTCCCGGACCGACCTCGAGCCATCGGACTCCCGGGCCGACATTGCGACGCTGGGGGTCGCGGCCGTTGTGGCAACCGCGGCGATCTTCGTTCACAGCTTCTTCTACGGCGCTTTCTTCGAGGATCCGTTCACCTGGTTCATGTTGGCGCTGAGTGGCGCGATGACGGTCGGCGTAACGGTCGGCGACCCCCGTCGGCGACAGGGAAGTACGGGCGGCTGTTGAAGTAGTCCCAGCGCACCGAGCCGCGCTCGATTCCGCTAATGGATTTGACCTCGCAGCTCGATAAAGATACGGTCGAAGTCACAAGCATGCGGCGATGTCTCCGACGGAGGAAGCTTTTGACCAGAGAGATAGTCATTAGGGGCCGCACCATCCGAGCCGGCGCGCCCATCTTCATCATCGCGGAGGCGGGAGTCAACCATAACGGGGATCTGGAAACCGCTCGGCTGTTGGTTGACGTGGCCGCGGACATCGGCGCCGACGCCGTGAAGTTCCAGTCATTCACCGCCGATCGGATCGCGACGCACACGTCGCCACTCGCCGATTATCAGCGGGAAGGCGCCGAGCACGGCGAGACAATGCGCGAGATGCTCGGCGAGCTGGTCCTAACGAACGAGGCGCATCGGGAATTGCGCGACCATGCGCGCGAGCGCGGTCTGATCTTCTTGTCGAGCCCGTTCGATGAAGAGCGGGCCGATTTCCTGGCCGATCTAGGCGTCCCGGCGATCAAGCTGGGCTCCGGCGAGCTGACCAACCTGCCCTTGTTGCGGCACGTGGCGGCGAAAGGGCTTCCGGTCATCCTGTCAACAGGCATGGCGACCCTGAGCGAGGTGCGCGAGGCGGTCCGCGTCTTTGCGGGCACGCGATCGAGCGTCGCGCTGATGCACTGCACGTCCAGCTACCCGACGCCGCCGGGCGACGCCAACCTTCGCGCCATCAGGACGCTGATGGATCGGTTTGCGCTGCCTGTCGGATACTCCGACCACACGGAGGGCCATGTGGCCGCTGTGGCCGCGGTCGCGCTCGGCGCGTGCATACTCGAGAAGCACATCACGCTGGACCGTTCGATGAGCGGCCCCGACCACCGAGCCTCGGCCGATCCTCAGATGTTCGCGGAATACGTCAAGCGGGTTCGCGAGGCCGAGCTGTGCATGGGAAGCGCGGAGAAGCAGCCGGTCGGCGCGGAGCTTTCCGTCATGACCGCTGCGCGCAAGTCGATCGTAGCCGTCAGGGACATTCCCGCGGGCACTATGATCGATGAGGGCATGCTGACGACGAAGCGGCCGGGAACGGGGATTCCTCCGGCGCGACTCCAGGAGGTCGTCGGCCGCAGGAGCGCCGTCGATATCGCCGCGGACACCGTCGTGTCGGAGTCGATGATCGAGGGCCTCTAGGACGCTCCTGCTTATCCTCGATTGACTAGTCACCTCAAGTATCACCAGCGCCCGACCGCTTCCGCGCGTGCAGCGTGTCGTCCGGATTGAGACCGGCGCCACAAAGGGAACATACAGCAGCGAGCGACCAAGGAGGTCATGCGATGGAGATCTCAAGTGCTGTGTTCGAGGATGGAGGATGGATTCCCGCCAAGTACACATGCGATGGGGCCGGCGTCAATCCTCCGCTGGAGTTCTCGGGGGTGCCCGAGTCGGCGGCGAGCCTTGCGCTGGTCGTGGATGACCCCGATGCTCCCGCGGGAACGTTCATCCACTGGACGGTCTGGAACATCGACCCGTCGGCACGTTGTATCGACGAAGACAGTGTGCCTCACGGCGCCGTGCAGGGCGCCAATAGCGCCGGCACCGCCCGGTACTACAGGCCGTGCCCGCCGTCCGGAACCCATAGGTACTTCTTCAAGCTGTACGCCCTCGACAGCCTGCTGGCTCTTGCGGAAGGCGCCGGCGCAGGTGCGGTCACGGACGCCGTTGAAATGCACATGATAGAGACGGATGAGCTCCACGGCGTGTACAGCCGGGGCTAGCCGTGCCGGCGTTGTGAAGACGCCCGGCGACGAATACGGGGGAGATCATGCCGGCGGTCACCGATCCGTTCGGGAAGACAAGACGACACTTGCAGCGCTACCGGCAGATCGCCGATGTTCTGGTGCGCCATGGTTTCGCGAACGTTGCCGATCAGCTTGGATTGAGTTCTCCGAAGCGCCTGTTCTTGCGCCGGCGGGAGTATGAGTCACTCAGCGTGCCGGAGCGGGCCGTCGTCGCGCTCCAGGAGCTGGGGCCGACATTCGTCAAGTTCGGCCAGTCGCTGTCGACCCGTCCGGATATCCTCTCCGATGACGTCATAGCGGAGCTAGAGCGGCTGCAGGACGAGTTGCCGCCCATCCCCTTCTCCGACGTCAGCAGGATAGTCAGCGACGAGTTGCAGGCGCCCATCGAGACGCTGTATCGCACCTTCGATCGCGAGCCCCTGGCGGCCGCCACGATAGGCCAGGTCCATCGGGCGACGCTCTTCGACGGCACGCCCGTCGTCGTGAAGGTGCGGCGCCCGGGGATAGAGCGGCAGATAGCGACCGATACCGAGGTCCTCACCGACTTGGCGGCCCTTGCCGAGCGGCGGACGAGCTGGGGCAAGCGATACGCCGTCAGCGACGTCGTGGACGAGTTCGCGCGTTCGCTGGAGGAGCAGCTCGACTTCGTCCTCGAGGCCGGCTACGCCGCGCGGTTCCGGGAGCGGTTGCCTGCTGAAGGCATCGACATCCCGGAAGTCTACTGGGAGTTGACGACCCAGCGCGTGCTGACGCTCGCCTACGTCGAGACGATCAAGATCACACATGTCGATGAGATCGCGCGGGCGGGCCACGATCTGCCGCGCCTGGCAGTCACCCTCTTTGACTATGTCCTTCGCCAGGCCTTGCTCGGGGGCATGTTCCACGGCGATCCGCATCCCGGGAACATCGGTGTGCGCCAGGACGGAGCGATCGTCTTCGTGGATTTCGGGCTGGTCGGCTTCCTCGACGCGCAGTTGCGCAGGTACATCGGTGATTTGATCGTCGGCTTCGTCTCCGGCGACGAACACGCGGTCGCGGTTGCTCTCATGGACATCGGCCGTATCCGCGACAGGTCGGGCCTTGATGAGTTGTCTTTCGAGGTGGGACGCCTCTTCCGCCGCTACTACGAGCAGAACCCGCCGCGAGCATCCGTAGGCGAGGTCCTGATCAGTGCCGTGAGAATGGTCGGCAAGTATGGAGCGCGGGTACCGGGTGAGGCGGCGCTGTTCATGAAGACGCTCGTCTCGACGGAGGGGCTATGCCTTCGTCTCGATCCCAACATGAACGTCAGAGAAATCGCGCGCCCGATCGCCCACAGGCTCGCCGAGGAGCGCTACAGTCCCCAGCGCCTGGAGTCGATCGTGCGCAAGAACGCGCACACCACGGCGAGACTGGCCGCCGAGATGCCGGCACGTTTCGAGCGGCTGATGGAGAAGGTCGAGGCCGGCACGGTCAAGATGACGGTGGACATCGCCGAGATGCCCGAACTCAAGCGGCGACTCGACGTCATCACGAATCGCATCGTCGTCGGCGTGCTCGTTGCGGCGACGCTGGTCGCTTCGGCGCTGATGTTCCGGAGCGGACTAGGGCCGACCTGGCAGGGCATCCCGCTTCTGGGCGCGGGAGGATTCATCACCGGCTTTGGCATGGGCGCCCGGCTCTTCATCGCCATCGTTCGCAGCGGCAACATCTGATCCTGTCGATCGGGAGGAGGGCGACCCCGGTCTGAAGAAGACTTGGCAATCGGCGCGACCGGACGAGGATCGGGGCCTGGAGCGCGCCGCGCGTGAAGGAGTTCGGTGGTGGACGCAACGTCAGCCGCGGCAGGAGGGATAGTCTCAGCGGTGCTCGCCTTTCAATGCTTCGCCTTCATGTGCTGGGGGATCATGTTCCTGGGCATGATGGCGATCGTCGTCGCATCTCTCGGCCTCTGGATTTGGATGCTTGTCGACGTCATCCGGCGTCCCGATAACGCGTTTCCGGACCCCGGCGAGAACACGAAGGTTCTGTGGATGGTGATCGTCGTCGCCACAAGCTGGATTGGCGCGATCGTCTACTACTTCCTGGTCTACCGGCAGATGGGTCCCGCTCCAACTCCGCCTGAGCCGTCCGCCTGAGCCGCCGCTCAACGCACCGACCGGTCCCCTCACACCGCGCGAGACAAGAAACCGGTACTAAACATCTAGCAAAGTGGGAATAAGCTGCACCGAGCCGCCATGTGAGGAGGAGTGGTTATGACATCTCTAGACACAGCCAAAGCTGCTCTGTGCGCAATCGAACGGGGAGAACTGGACGCCTTCGCGCGCCATCTGGCCGACGACGCCGTGTGCGTGGGACTTGTGCCGCACGTCATGAAGAAGGCCGAGTGCGTTAGGGTGTTTCATGCATTGACCGCCGGTATGCCCGATTGGTCGTTCAACGCCGAGCTCTGGGAGTCGGAAGGTGACCGGGTGGGCGCCGCGGTGGAGGCAACGGCGACTCAGACGGCGGTGCTGCCCCCGCTGCTGCCCAGCGTTCCGCCCGTACTGGCCACGGGGCGCCACGTGCGGCTGCCGACGACGCGCGTTGAATTCTACTTTCACGACGACAAGATCGTGCGAATAGTCTTCCAGAACGTGCCCGGCGGAGGCGTCCTAGGCGTACTCGGACAGCTTGGAATACAGATCCACTACGCCGCGTAACGGCCACGGCCACCCAGCTGCCGTACGTGGTCGGAACTCGTCGAATCTCCAGCCCGACCAGGGGATATCCCTTGACGCACCCACCAAGACGCGGGTATGATGGCTGAGACAGCTCGCCTGCTGGGCGGCTGTGAGGGTCGGCGCGCCGCGGGGTGGTTGATGGTCAACAGATCAAGTGACCGGACTAGAAGGGTCTGGTCCTTTTTTCTTTGTGGAACCTGCAACCACGACAGACATATCGCCGTCGTGCCGTCGAGCCAAGATCCTTCGGGGGAAGGATTCGCCCTCCCACGGGCGATTCGCTGAGGAGGCTGGAACACATGAAGAAAGCCGGCTACATCGTCCTGCTGCTCGTGTCCTTTTCGGTCTTGGCGCTCGTGGCGACCGCCGCCCAAGCGCAGGTACCGACGGCCTGCGGTGACTGCCACGCCAAGTATCCGTCGGACTCCTTCGACCAGTACCTAGATGCCAGCCCGGTGCCTCTGGCCAACTGCTTCGCCTGCCACGGCAATATGCTCAATCACGGGGGCGCCGTCTACAGCAGCCCGTACGGGTACTTCCTCAGCGCAAACTCGCTGAACTTCGCCAATCCCGCGACGCTGGTGACGATCCACTCCGTGCACGGCGCCAAGACGATGGCGCCTGACCCCTGGGGTTGCCAGAACTGCCATGCCGGCGCGGCCTGCACCACGTGTCACAGCCCGACCGTGTCCCACGGAGACCATCCCGTGCTTGGAGACGGCAGCACGGCCTACCCGGGTGTTCCCGAGACCTACGCGAAGGGAATGCGCAACCAAACAGCCCCGTACACATATGAGGCCACGCTGACCTGCACCAACTCGAGCTGTCACGGCTCGATGAACATCGCCTTCACGGCTCGCCCGTCATGTCTGAACTGCCACGGTGTGGACAAGGGCGGTCACGGCGATGTCGAGGCGCTTCATGAGTCCGATGAAGCGACTGCCGGATGCGTGGGGACGGGCTGCCACTACAGCACGAATGACATCTTCGAACATGAGAACAGGGCGTTGACCTGCAATACGTGTCACAACAACCCCGATCCGGTTCGCGCGGCGACGGTGCGCGCGGCGATCGACGCCAACAATCCCAGGTGTTCCGCTTGCCACCCCATCGCGTCGCAACCCCATCACGATTTCCATCTCTACGCCGCGTTCAACCCGGGTTGCCAGATCGCCGGCTGTCACACGAACTACCTCGATGTCGAGCACGTCAACCGCGGTTACCGGTGCCAGGTCTGTCACAACAACTCCGATCCGGTTCGGGCCGCGACGTGTGAAGCCGCGATCGCCGACCACAACACGAGCTGCAATGCCTGCCACGGACTCATCGGCGAGCTTGGGCATCACGATATTCACGAGGCGGATCCGGCTATCGACGATCCGTCCAAGCCCTACGGCGACTTCTGTTTCGCCTGTCACTCCAACAATCTGATGGACGAACATCCGCGCCACAGGGCGGCCGATGGATCCTACATGGGATGCGCGACGTGCCACGACGCCACATCGGGACCGGTCTATGACGCGATTCAGTCGGGCAATACGCGCTGCGATGCGTGCCACCCGGTTCACGGGGGGATCGTCAAGATTCACGAGTCGCCGACGACGCAGCGTGGCAACATGATCGACGGTCTCGAATGCAACGAGTGCCACGCCACGAACCTCGGCACGATCCATGAGGATGCCGGCGTCCTGTGTTCGACGTGTCACGACAGTCCCGACACGACCATCTTGGCCGCCATCGACAATGAAGATACGACCTGCATGGCCTGCCACGCGACGTATCACACCGGCGCGGGGACGCTGGGCGGCACGTTCCTGCTCAACGGCGGCGACGCGTATGCGACTACACTGACAGTCAGCGCCGAGTCGTCGGTGCCGGGGGCGACAAAGGTGCGATTCGCCATCGACGGCGTCTGGGGTAGCTGGATCGATTACGCCGCCACCGTGCAGCTGGCTCTGCCCGCGGGTGAGGGCACGCGGACCGTGCGGGCGCAGTACAAGGACCCGTCGAACAACTTCTTCGACACCTCCGACGCCATAGTCGTGGATACGATCCCCCCGGGAGCGCCCGCGAGTTTCTTGGCGAGCAACGGGGAGACCCACGCCGCGCTGAGCTGGACGAATCCGGCTGGGGACTTTGCCGCCACGCGCATCCTCCGGTCGGAGACGGGCTACGCCTCCTCTCCGGTCCCCGCCGGCGATCAAGTCACGGTCTATGAGGGCGGAGCCGAGGCCTTCTCAGACAACGGCGTCTCGGCGGGAACCGACTACTTCTACACCGCCTTCGCGCGTGACGCGGCGGGCAATTGGAGCATGGCCGCAGAGTCCAGCGTGCGTGTCGCTGCCGCGACGACGCTCGGTCTGGGAGTCTTCAGCTCCACTCCGGTGCCGTACAGGAGGAGCGTAACGCTTGTCGGCAACGTGTCGACGTGGTCCGGCCCGGTCCCGAACGTCACCAACGTCGAGCTGTGGCGTTCGGCCAACGGTGTGAATTGGACGCAGGACGGGACGGTGCCCTACGACGCCGCCACCGGCAACTATCGTGTGACGAAGGTCATGACCGCCAACACCTACTTCAAGTTGGAGTACCCGGGTGATGCGCTGCACCTCGGCTCGGCCAGCGGCTCGGTCTTGGTGAGAACCTACGCGGCCATCGGCCGCCCGAGCGTGCCGTACAGCATCTATCGCGGCCGCCTCTTCACAACCTGGGGTCTATTGGCGCCGCGTCACAACGGCGGGACGAAGATCATCTTCCGCCGCTACGTCAGGCGCAGGTGGGTCACGTACGCGATTCGGTGGGCGGTCACGCGCAACTACGGCTCGTATACGCAGTACTATCTGCGATACCGGCTGCCGTACCGGGGCAACTGGGGCGTCATCGTGCTGCATTCTGACGCCAGTCACGCCTCGATGTCGACGCCGCTGCGCTACATATACGTGCGGTAGTCGCTCACGCCGACAGCGACCTGGAGGACGCCGGTCGGCGAGCGGAATCTGAGGGCTAGGATGCGCCGCGGGCGAGCAGCCGCGTGAGAATGGCACACAGAACGGCGTAGCAGTCCGTGCTGCAGTGGCTCCCCGCTTCGGCATCGAAAAGGAAGTCGGCCCGCGCCTCGAACTCATCATCACCGGCCCAGTAGACGAATGCGACCGGCACCCTTGGAAAGACGCGTAGACGCACCGCTACGTCACCCGGTAGGTCGACGGGCTCCGCGCCCAACGACTCCGCCGCGGCCCTGACGCTGCCGACGTCGCTACCGTACTTGCCGGCGAGCGCGCGTCCGGTGTAGCCTCGCCACGTGCCGCAGTAGAAGCGCCCGTCGGGCAGATCGGCGAAGGATATCCACTTGCCGGCAGGCTCCGTGCCGTCCGACGTCGCGAGGTGGTAGGCGAGTAGCGCTCGGATGTCCTCGGGCACTTCTTCTTCAGAGCCTGGGAAGCGTCCGTCAAATGAAGGGAATGCCAGCCGAACGGGCCGGTTCAGGAAGAAGGCGGCAAATGCTCCCTCCGTCGGCGAGCCCTCGTAGCCGAAGCCGCAGTTCCGTGCCGCCGCGCTCGGGTCGATTCGTGACGCCGCATCCGCGGCGAATTCCAACGCCGTCGTCATCTGCCGTCTCCGATGAAGTCGTCATGGCCTGATGATACACGCGGGCCGCTTCGACTGCCCGCGGACGCCGTGGCTAGAAATAGTAGTGGTAGATCATGTCAATGCGACCGCGCATGATCATCTTCCTTCCCGAGTAGCGCATCACCTCACGGACGCGCTCGCGGTAGCCCGGACCGTAGCAATGGATGTCGCAGTCCTTGCAGTACGGCTTCGGTTCCTTCGGGCAGATGAGACGTTTTGCAGTACCGTGGGTGAGCATCTTGGAGCACTCATCGCACAGCTCGATGCCGCGCCACACCTTGTCGTCGACTCCCTTATAGGTGAAGCGGGCCTTCGGCCGATCGGCGTGCTTGTCGCGGCAGTACAGCGCGACGAATCTACCGAGGACGCTCATGTCCTTGAGGGCCTTGGCGGTCGCTTTGTCGGCGAGGCTCATTGCGTTCACCTCTTGTGCCATGAGCTAGGTGGCGCGGCTACCAGGCGCCCCCGCCTCCGCCACCGCCACCTCCACCGCCACCGCCGGAGAACCCTCCGCCGCCCCCGCTGCCCGAGCTGGCGCTCGACATCGCTGTCGACCAGGTGCTCTCCAGCGAGTTTGACATGTCGGAGAAGCTGTCGAAGCTCTCTCTTCCAGCCACGCCGGCGACATACCACGGCGCGAAGCGGTCGTAGGCGTCCTCCCCTGCGACCTGCGGCAGGACGACCTTCAGCTGTTCGATGACTTCCTTGGCCACGCCGAGCGTGACCGCATAGACCAGGTAGTGCTCCCACAGGACGAGCGAAGCGGCTGGCGCTTCATCGAGGCGTGAGAAGTCGAGTAGGAACTGCCGGAAGGCGCGCCATTGCGCGAAGGCTGTCGCCGCGGGCCTGCTGCGCCGCTTGATCAGCGGAGACATCAACGCGATGACGATTCCAACCAGGACGCCGAAGATGGTGATGGCGATCGTGTCGTGAACCGCCAGAAGCGCGCCGGCGGCCACCGCGGTCGCCACGCCCAGGGCGCCGTTGACGAGCAGCATCGTCGACGATCTGCTCTCGACGAAACCACGCATCTTGGCCACCTCACAGACACTCTGTTTCCATTCGTTGAAGGAGCTCGCGAACGTGGTGGAGTGCTTCTTGGCCCAATCCTTGATCTCTTCCATTCCCACCCGATCGCCCTCGCCGATGTCTGTGAAGAGAAACTCCACGAGTTTCTTCTCGTGAGCGCTCAGCCCCTCGTCGGGCTCCTTGAGTTTGACGATGACCTGGTCCTTGACCTCCTTCGTCCCGAGGAGGCCTCGCTTCTCCTGGCGCGTCTCCTCGATCTTGAAGTAACCGCGGCGAGCCAGATCCATGACCGTCGCCGAGAAGTCCTTCGTCGAGACCGAGCCGAAGTTGTAGAGCGCGCCGACCACGGCGGGAGCGTCGTTGGTCGGCAATTCGCGCATGTACTCACCTTCGAAGTCCGGGGCATGTTCCTTCCCGAAGCGGAAGAATAGGAAGAGGAAGCAGGCGACGGCGACGAACGGCAGCACAAGCCCGGCGGCTACCGCCGCCCTAGCCTTCCAGCGCTGCAGGTTCGCCTCGTCGGCGTAGCGCGTCTCTTCAGCCACGATCGAGTCGAGGCGCGCCACGCCGAGGGGACGCACTCCGGGGACGAGCGTGGGAGGGAAGAGGATTCTCGCTTCAACAAACGTCTTTGGCGACACGTTCGGAGCGGTGAGCTCGACGGTCTGCGGGTCGACGATCCTCGCCGTGCCCGAGAGGGGTCCGTGGCCCCAGACCTTGAGCTGGTCGCGATTGGCCCCCGACGGAAGATGCACGGTGATGACGAGGTTCTCCGTCGGGACTTCCCATTGGTCGCCAATGAACTTCCAGTACAGCTCCGCGGTGTCGGAGAAGGAGACGATGGCGCCGTCGATTCGGTAGGCAAACGTGAACTCGCGCTGCGTGTCGACGGCATCGTAGAACCAGACCAGGTGCAGCTGTGACGGGTTGGGCTCGATCATGAAGGTGCCGGGCGGGCTTGCCGAGGGGACCTTGTAGTTCCAGAACCAGTCGACCTGCTTGTAGCGGCCGTTGGTGTCGGCGAGGCTGATGTCGGTTGCCTTGACCGGACCTATCGCTTCGGCCGGGCCTTTGAGCAGTACGAACTGCTCAGCGCCTGTGAAGGCGCCGGAGAAGTCGAAGGTGCGCCGCTCGACGACGTTCATCGAGCCGTCGCGGTTGACTGTCGCGTCGATCTTGGCGCTGGAGACGTAGAACGACTTCGCCGCGGCCGGCGACGGCTTCACGAGCGCCAAGACGGCCAGGCAGAGCATCGAGATGAAGACCATGATCGCCGGGAGTTGGATCGAGGCCCATACGGTGGCCGGACGATCGACACGGCGCGCGCGGGCGGCTGGGGTCGTTCTTTGCATCATGTTGGCCCTCCTGTCGGCGGGATCGCTCGTGGCGCCAGTATACCGTTTCTCAGGAAACTCGCGTGGTTGGGATGGCATCTTTCGGACAACCAAGGGCCGCGATCTTCCTCGATCGCGGCCATGGTCGCACTGAGGAGTGATGGTGCTTCAAATCATGGATCTTCCGGGGGGTCGAGCACTGAGTCTTCGGGTCCCCAGTCCTCGCGCCAGTCAATAACGATGTGCACAGCGTAGTGGCTGCCGTCGGGCTGCAGTTCGGTCTGCACTTCGCTCAGGATGGCGCCGGGTACGAGGTCGTTGAATGTCGGAGGCTCCGTCGGCACGGGCAGCGGGTGGCACCTGGCCGCCTTTGCCCTGACGGATTCATCGCCCCATTCGACTTCCTCCCAAGCGAGCGTCGTCGAGCCATTGACTGTCACGGTGACTTCCGCCGGCACGGGATCCTGCACGCAGCGGAGGGCGTCCCCTCCTTCCGGACCGTCGCCGCTGCCGGGAGGCCACTCGTCGAACGGTTGGATCGTCAGAATCCCGGTCTCATAGCCGGGCTCATGCTCGTACGAGACGACACGACCGGCCAGCGCGGCTCCGTCAAGTGCGCCGTCGTCGTCCGAGTCCGGATCCGTCGGATCGGTTCCGCAGCGGAACTCATCTTCGTTGTCACGGCCGTCGCTGTCGTAGTCCTCGTCTCCGTCTCGCCGGTCGTCGCCGTCCGTGTCCTTCATCCGAGCGTGCGTGCGCACGATAAGCTCTTGGACGTTGTTCAACCCGTCCCAGTCGGGATTCTCGAAGGCGTCTCTGAGACCGTCGCGATCGGTGTCGGGATGCATCGGAGACGTGCCGGCGACCTTCTCGTGGTAGGTGGGGAGGAGATCGCGGTCCGGATCTTCGAGCCAGTCGGGCACGCCGTCCGAGTCGGTGTCGGCCAGCTTCGGATTGGTCCAGGTGCGGCTCTCCGTCCAGTTGGAGAGTCGGTCGCGGTCCGGGTTCTCAGCCGAGTCGCGAATGCCGTCGCGGTCGGTGTCTCTCAAGCGCGGGGAGCACCGGGATCGGTACTCATAGAGGTTGTTGAGTCCGTCCCCATCCGCATCCATCCGGGCCTGGTTCACCTTTAGGCTGAGGCGCCACCTGATCTCCCACCAATCCGGAATGAGGTTGCCGTTGCGATCCCCGCTCGTCGCGGCCTGCGCGGGAGCGGCCAAACCGGCAAGAAGGATCACAGATGTAGTGACTACCGTGATGAGTGCGATACGAGACTTCATGCTCTCCCACATCCTCTCTGCTGCCCCTGCCGACGTATCTCCGGGACCCCAAGCCGGAGCGGTAATCTGCACTATTTGTGCAGAGCTTTGCTATCTGTATCGGTAGCCGGCCGCTTGACCTTGAGGACGAGGTGCTTCTGCTACCATAGCTGGGACCGGCGAGGTCTCGCCGGACGGCGCAGAGGGGGCATCAAGCACAGCGGATGGGTCGGCGCGTTCTCATACTGGTATACGAGTACCCCCCGTCGGGAGGCGGCGGGGTGCAGCGTGTCGCCAAGTTCAGCCGGTATCTGCCCGACTTCGGGTGGGCTCCGGTCGTCGTCGCCGGCGAGGTCATTCCCGGGCGCGCGACCGATGGGTCTTTGGCCCGGGAGGTCGGCCACGTTCGCGTGGTGCGCACCCCCGCTCGCAGCATATCGACGGCCGTCGCAAGGGTGATTCGTCCCTTCAAAAAGCTGAGAAGATCGAAATCGGCCGCCGACGGCAGGGGAGCGGAGGCGCGAGCGCCTGTCGCGACCCACGTCCGTCCTCCGCTCAGCGGACGCATTGCGCGATGGCTGGGTGTGCCGGACGACGCGGCCTACTGGATCCGTCCGGCGGTAGGGGCCGCTATCGAGCTTGGCAAAAGGGAAGAAGCCGGTGTCGTGCTCGCGTCGGGACCTCCTTTCTCCGTGACGATCGCCGGAGCGCGAGTCGCCAAGTCGCTGGGGGTTCCGCTCGTGGTCGACATGCGAGATCACTGGCGCGACAACCCGGCCGCCAGGTGGCCCACGGACTGGCACCGTCGCCGCTCGGAAGCGCTCGAGCGACGCGTGATGGGCGCTGCCGACGTCGTGCTCGCCGTCTCCGACCCGATCGCCGACGAGGCCCGGTCAATGGGGGCGAAGGACGTACGCGTCTTGCCGAATGGGTTCGATCCGACCGACCTTCCCGCCAGACGGCCAAAGAGCACGGGGCCGCTTCGCGTGGCCTTCATGGGCAAGGTGTACTTCGGCCACTCCGACCCGAGCGCGTTCCTTGAAGCCGTGGCCCGGACGCGAGCCTCAGGCTCCGAAGTCGCCTTCGACTTCGTCGGCTCCTGCTCACCGGATGTCAAGGCGCACGCGGCCGCGCTCGAGCTGGAGGGCGCCGTCTGCTTCCACGACTACCTGCCGCACCGGGAGGCGCTCGAAGTTGTCTCCCGCGCCGATCTGGGCTTGGTGCTGATAGACGACAGGCCGGGAGCCAAGGCGTCGCTCACCGGCAAGCTCTTCGAGTACCTGGGGATGGGGCTGCCCATACTCGTCTGCGGCCCCGAAGACGGCGCCGCCGCCAGTCTGGTGCGCGAAACCAGGGCAGGGACGATCGCCAAGGCGGGCGACGTCGCAGATATCTCGCGCGCACTGACTGAGTGCGCCAATGCGAAGCGGCGCGGGGAACCGCTGGCCGACGTCGATCCCCGGACGGTGGCCGCCTATGACCGGCGGGCGCTCACGCGGCGCCTCGCCGCCATCCTCGCCGAAGTCGTTGAAGGCCCCGAATCGGTCAGCGGCGTCCCGAGTGGGTGAGGGAGAGACGTGTATCGTAAGATAGCCGGCCTTGCCAAGGAGACCCTGATCTACGGCATGGGCTCCTTCGCCAACATCGCCGTCGCCGTGCTGCTCTTGCCGGTCTACGGACGCTATCTTACGCCGACGGAGTACGGCGCCTACAGCGTCCTGCGGGTGGCCATGGTCGTGCTCAATATCATCTTCGACTTGGGCATCAGCTCGACGCTCGCCAGATTCTACTTCGACGATCAGTCCGACATCGAGCGACGGCGCCTCTTTGGCACGGCCTGGTTGTTCATGCAGGTGGCCGCGCTGGCTATCACGGTGGCGCTCGCCCTGTCCGCTGGCTTCTGGTCGCATCTGTTGGTTGGGCCCTCAGGCAAGCCCATCTACTGGCAGATCGTCATCTGGCAGGCTTTCTTCGCGACCGGGATGAACTTGCCGCAAGTGCTCTATCGCGTGCGACGCCAGCCGTCGCGCTTCGCCGCTCTGTCCTTTGCCAACGTGGTCGTGATGGTCGCGGCCACCACCTATCTCGTCGTGTGGCAGCGCATGGGACTGGTCGGAGCGCTGCTGGGTATGCTGGTCGCGGCGGTCGTCTTCTATGTGGTCGGTCTGGGGATAACGCTGCCGAGCATTCGGCTGAGTCTATGGTGGAGCAAGCTCAAGGAAGTACTCGCCTTCGCGGTGCCGCTCATTCCGCACTCGCTGGCGGGATGGGTGCTGAACTTCGCCGACCGGCTGCTGCTTCGCAAGTTCGGATCCCTTGCCGAGGTGGGCATCTACTCCTACGGCTACAACATCGGCATGGCGATGAGTCTGGTCGTTCTGGCGACGCAGAAGAGCTGGCCGCAGTTCGTCTTCTCCTCACACGCGGAGATGGAGGAGTCTGAGGCGAAGGCGCTCTTCTCCCGTACGGCCAGCTACTATCTGATCTTCCTTACCTGTGCCGCCTTGGCGGTCGCCGTCTTCTCGCCGGAGGCCCTGACGATCCTCGCGGGCGGCAAGTACGCCGCGGCGTCGAGAGTCGTGCCGATGATCGCACTGGCCTATCTCTTTCTCGGCCTCTACACGGTGGTGGGCGTCGGCGTCGGCATCAAGAAGAAGTCGCAATACTACTTCGTCGCCACCGGCAGCGGGGCCGTCGCCAACCTGGCGATCAACCTCATCCTCATACCGCGCTTCGGAATGGTTGGGGCGGCTATCGCGACCGTGTCCGCCTACACCGTCATGAGCCTGCTGATCTACGTGCTGTCGCAGCGCCTCTATCGCGTGCACTACGAACAGTCCCGCATCGCGCTCGCTTTCGTCCTGGCGCTGGCGGCCTTCGCCGTCTCGACGTTCGTGCATGTGTCGCTGGGCGCGGCGATCGCGCTCAAGATAGCGATAATCCTGGGCTATGCCGGCGCCCTCATCGCGAGCGGCGTGATTCGGCGCAGCGAACTGCTGCGAGTCCGCGAGATGCTCCTGCGAGGTGCCTAGATGAGCAGAGGCTACGTCTTCATCGCAAACCAGAAGGATGTTGCGCCCGCCGCCCAACGCGTCGCGGAGGGATATCTCCTGCTGCCGATGAGTTCGTCGGCGACGAAGCTCCTCGGCGACCCGGCGCTGCCGGTCGAGGCGGTCGCCGACGTCGAGATCCAGACGGTCTTCGCCGAGGTCGACGCCGAGGCCGAATCGATGACGGACGAACTGGTCGCGCTCGTCGGGTCGAAGGCGCCGGAGGTCTTTGACTACGCGGGACTAGATGCCCGGCCCGCTCTATTCCAGGGTGTCTACCAGACGCTCACCGCCGAGATCGCGTTCGCTCGACACGTTGCGCGTGTCGCGTCGGGCAAGCTACAAGGCGACGCCCGCGCCATGGTTGGGTCCGGTCCCCTGGCGGGCGTCGTGGCCGCCGTCATGCGCGGCAGCCGCGTGCCCGTCGAGTATCTGCACGGGGTCTGCGAACCCGCCGCCCGTGTAAGGGGTGGGTCATGGCGCAGCGTGATGCGCGACCTGCCGCTGCTGGCCAAGTCGGCTCCCGCAAGGCCGGCGGGGAACGGCGCGGAACCGGGACGGCCGCGGGTGGCGCTCGTGGCCACCGCACCGACACACGCCGCGCTCTGCCTCGACGTGCTACGCCTTCTCGCCACGTCGGCCGACGTCGAGGTCTACGGCTGCGGCTTCGACGTTTCGGTGCCTGAAGGGCTGCCTGTCGTGCGAAGCGGGCGGCTTGACGACTACGCGATCAGGACGCTGGGGGCGCTCAGGCGCAGGGCTCGCCACTACCGCGCCTGCTCCACGCGTATCGATTCGATCTTGGCCGGCCTCGACGGCTCGCGATGGGCCGGAGCCAATGACTTGGTGGCCGCACGGCTACCGGTCATAGTCGACCGCGTCGGCTACCACTCGGAGCAGTGTCTGCGCTTCGCCGAAGCGAACGCGCCGCAGCTGGTGATGATGATGGATGAGAAGAGCATGATCGGAAGAGTTATGACGCGTGCCTGCGCCAAGGCCGGGATAGCCACTCTCGACATGCAGCACGGCGTTCTCATCTCCGGTCCGGGCCTTCGCGGAGTCGACTACTCGAAGCTGTGCGTCTTCGGAGAGGCCGCGCGCGACGTGCTGGTCGAATGGGGCGTGAACGCGGGGCGAGTCGCGGTGACGGGCTCTCCGCGCCTCGACGAACTGGCCGCGATGGCCTCCCGGTCGCGCCAGGCTCGGTCGCGCGAGGAGGTCGCGCAAGAGCTCGGGCTAGACCCCGAGAAGCCGATCGTGTTGGCGGCGACCCAGACCGTGGTATACACGATCACCCCGCGTGCGAAGCACGACTTCATCTCCGGACTGGTCGAGACGGCTCACAGGGGCGTCGCTCAGGTCATTGTCAAGAAGCATCCGTACGAGACCGACGGCATCGTCGACAGGCTCGCCGCGGGCGCGCCGGGCGTCGCGGTGACGACCGAGGGTCACCTGCCCGACTTGATCGGCGCGGCCGACGTTGTGACCACTATCCACTCCACCGTCGCGCTGGAGGCCCTCATCGTCGGACGACCGGTCGTCATCTTCCGGCCGGAGGGGATGGCGGAGCTCATAGGGTACACATCCGAGGGGGCCGCCGCGGTGGCACGCGACGCGGCCGGTCTGCCCGGCACGCTGGCCGAAGCGATCCGCACGGGCTCAAGCATCTCCACGCAGAAGCGCGACGACTTCCTTGGCCGCCACGTTCTCCTCGACGGGGGATCGGCGCGGCGGATCGCCGAGCTGGCGCTTGATCTGGCGGGCGGATCGGCCGCCGAGGCGCGCTAGATCCTCCACCTGGCGCGGCGCCTGACGTGTCCTTCCTGCCGGTTCTCTATATAATGT
>DYIV01000040.1:0-8712 GCA_020723435.1 Slackia heliotrinireducens
GGGCGATCATCGCCGACGGCAGCCAGCTGTGCAGCGGCATTATGGCCGTCTTGACGCCGAATCCCGCAATGAAGATGACGAAGAGCAGTTTCAACGTACCCACGTCGGCCCCGGGCGGGAGGATTCCCGTTTTGGACAGGGTCAGTGTGCCCGCCTGAATATACGTCATCGCGATCGCGAGCAGTATCAGCGCGCCGCCGGTGAGCGTGTAGATGAGGTACTTGCGCCCGGCCTTCATCGCCTCCGGCGTCTCCTCATGGATCACCAGCGGGTATGTGCAGATAGTCAGCATTTCGTAGAAGAGAAACATGGTCAGCAGGTTCTCCGCATAGGCGATGCCCACCGTCGTGGAGACACACAGCGCGAAGAAACCGAAGAATCGCACTCGCGCATGTTCCGTTTCCATGTATGCGATGGCATAGATCGTCGTGAAGACCCACAGAGTCCCGGAGACGAGCGAGAAGAACATGCCCAGCGCGTCCACGCGTAGGCCAAGCCCGATGCCTGGTGTGAACTGGGTGAGCGGGAAACGGTACACGATGCCCTGCATCGTGCCCGGCAGCATACTGAAGATGATGACGAGCTTCAGCACGGCCGCGGTCAGGCTGAATGTCCGGCGCCACAAGGTCCGCTTCCCAGCGAAGAAGACCAGGCCCGCACAGATGAGCGACGCGGCCGGCGCCAACATCGGTCGTACGTCCCAGACCTCCACCCTTCGCCTCCTATTGTCCAAGCATCCTAAGCACCGCCGGCTCGACAAAACTCAGCGGGATCCTGCCGAGGACTCCCATCAGCAGACACCCGGCTGCGAGCACGACCAACGGTCCCACCATCGACAGCGGCGCCTCCGTGGCCGTCGCCACCTCCGGACGCGTCGGTTCGCGAAAGTAGAACGCGTTCACCATGCGAATGTAGTAGATCAAGATGAACAGCGCGCCGAAGAGCACCGCGACCGCGAACATCAGCTTGTCGGCCTGCACCGCGCCGAGAGCGATGTACCACTTGCACAGGAAACCCGCCGTCGGCGGGATGCCGACGATCGATAGGGCCCCCACGGTCATCACCGCCGATGTCCACGGCATCACCCGTCCCACTCCTCGCAGGTCGGTCAAGTTTCGGCAGCCGGTTCGATAGATGATCGCGCCGGCCGCCAGGAAGAGTGTCACCTTGATGAGAGCGTGGTTGAAGATGTGCACCGTCGCCCCGATTAGCCCGTACGTCGATCCAAGCCCGATGCCCATGAAGATGTAGCCGATGTTGGAGATGGTCGAGTAGGCGAGCATCATCTTGATGTCCTCCTGGAATATCGCGAAGAACGCGCCCATCACGATCGAGATGGCCCCCAACCATGCCAGCATGCCGTTGAGGACGGGCAACTGCTGCGGTCTGGCGGCGTAGTAGATCTGCAAGACACGCAGAGTCCCCAAGACGCCGACCTTCACGACTAGACCGGACAAGACGGCGCTGACCGGGCTGGGCGCTATGGTATGAGCGTCCGGCAGCCACGCATGCAGGGGAAACAGCGCCGCCTTGACCGAGAAGCCGAGCACGAGACCGGCGAGCGCGACGGCGACCGGCAGAGCGTATCCCGTGCCGGTCAGACGCTTCGCGACGTCGGCAATGTTGAGCGTGCCGGTCACTGCGTAGAGCAGTCCGACGGATAGCAGGACAAACAGAGATGAAACGGCGCCGAGCGCCAAGTACTTGAAGGCGGCCATCTCAGCGATGCGCTCGCCGGCGATCGCCACCAGTGCGTATCCGCTCAGCGATAGAATCTCCAAGAAGACGAACATGTTGAACA
Source organism: Slackia heliotrinireducens (assembly GCA_020723435.1). Classification (GTDB taxonomy): domain Bacteria; phylum Actinomycetota; class Aquicultoria; order DYIV01; family DYIV01; genus DYIV01. Next base: position 1,802 of record DYIV01000040.1, read on the forward strand.
GGTCGCCCGAGACGGCGAAGCCGATCATGCCGGCCGCGTTGAGAAGCATGAGCGTGTAGAAGTACGGTATCCTCACGGGAAGCAGGAGCTTCTCCACGTACTTGATCGCAAAGAGCATGGTGAGAACTTCGAGGAATCCGATGACGGCGATGGAGGCGCCGAACTCGTCCATACGCAGCTCGATTCCCCAGGGCGGCGCCCAGGCGCCCATCTCGTAGGAGAACGGCCCTCGCAGGGCAACCAGCGCGACGAGCGCTGTCCCCACGGCCGCGGTGAGACACGCCACCGCCAGCGCCCACAGACCGGCCATCCGAGCCCGGGTGCGTCCGACTATGGGCGTGAGCACCGCCCCGAGGAGTGGTACGACTACAACCGCAGGTAGCAGTGTCGTCCCATCCATCACTCACTCCAGCCTTCTCAGTTCGTCCGCCTCAATCGTTCCGCACTGGCGATAGATTCTGATAATCAGGCTCAGCGCCAGAGCCGTGGTGCTGACGGCCACGACAATGCCCGTAAGGATGAGCGCCTGCGGCAGGGGGTTTATGAACGGCGCCCGTGCGCCCGCGCCCATGATGGGTGGACTGCCATGCCTGACCGTCCCCACCGAGATGATGAGGGCAAAGACCGCAGTCTCCATGATGTTGATCCCCATGAACTTCTTGATGAGGTTGTTCTTCGCGATCACCGCGTAGAGTCCGATGAGAAACAACACCACCGACGCAACATAGTCGATGTTGGCCCACAGCGCCCGAATCATGGCTCCGCCTCCATCGTCCAGAAGACGGTGGCGAAGATTGCGGCGCCGCCGACTCCAATGCCGATCTCCAGAGCGATCAGCCATCCCTCTCGAACCCATTCGAGCTGGGAGTAGCTTGGGTACGCGAGATAGGCTCCGCACAGCGCCCATCCAAGAAGACCGACCGCGATGAAGGCCAGAACCGCCGCGGCCTGCAACCACGGGCGCGACCTCTCGGGAAGTAAGCTGAGGCCGTACTTGTGACCGAGCGTCAAGCTCAGCAGGATTATCAATGCTCCGAAGATGGTGCCGCCCTGGAAGCCACCGCCGGGCGACAGGTGCCCGTGTAGAACCAAGTAGACGGTGAAGACCGCGATGAACGGTGCGATCGCCTTCACCACGAAGCTGACGATCGGGCTGCGGGGCGCGTCGTCACCGGGAGGCGTAGCGGCCATCTGTTTGGGACGTACAAGCAGTGTCGCCAGCGCGGCGATGAGTGCCGTGAAGATGACCACCACCTCCCCGTTCGTGTCATAGCCACGGTAGTTGAGGATTACGTCCGTCACGACGTTCGCAGCTCCGGCCTCCTCAGGGCCTTTCTGCAGATAGCGAGGGACGAGGTACGTGTTGGTGGGGTTGCTCGCCTCGCCGAACGTAGGCAGTTGGGCTACCGCCGCCGCCAGCGGGACAAACGCCGCAACGAGCACGGCTATCACGGCGATACGCTTCACTTTTCTCTCCTCACAGTCCGGCTGATCGTTACCAGGAACAGGACCGTGGTAACCCCCGCGCCGACCGCGGCCTCGGTGAGCGCAACATCGGGTGCGCCACGCATCTGCCAGACAAGACACATGATCAGGCTGTACGTGGAGAAGATCACCGCGGCGGCCAACAGATCCTTGGTGCGGATCACGCACAGCGCCGTCGTGATGAGCAACACGAGAAGCAGCAGGTCGAAGATCTCGCTCATCTATCTTCACCGCCCCGCGCTTCCGGCAACGTGTAAGGCTCGAGTCCCGTTCGAAACGCGGCGCGAGCAAGCGCGTGCGCGGCCGTTGGGCTCGACAGCAGCACCAAGACCGCAATGACCAACACCTTCAGACCGTCCGTGTAGTCGCCCCGCGACGCGCCCAGCACCGCCAGACCAAGCAGTATCGACCCGGCTCCGAGCGTGTCGCACTTGGTTGCGGCGTGCGTGCGCGAGTAGAAGTCCGGCAACCTGAGCACGCCCACCGTCCCCACCAGGAAGAAGAACAGGCCGACAGCGACCAGGACCGCCGTGACCGCCTGCAAGATCGCCTCGATCAGCATCTCTTCCACTCCTCCTTCAGGCGTCCGGTCTCCAAGAACCGGGCCGCGGCAAGGGTCACGACGAAGTTGAGCAGGCCGTAGACGACGGCGACATCCAAGTAGAAACGGCTGCGAAAGACAAACGCGAGCAGCACGAGCATGACGAGGGTCTTTGTGCCGATGATGTTGACGCCGAGGATGCGATCGGCAACGGTCGGCCCCCGGAAGGCCCGATACAGGCACAGGAATGCGTTCACCAGCAGGAATATGCCGACGCCCCACAGGGAGCTCTCCATCAGTCCTCCTCGAAGACGTGTCGAATGTGGTGGTAGAGCTCACCCTCAGGCATGGCCTCGGCGACCTCTCGTCCAAGGCAATGGATGCGGAAGGTGTCCTTGTTCTTGTCCACATCAACCGTGAGCGTTCCCGGCGTCAGTGTTATCGAGTTCGCGAGACCGACCACCGAGACATCGTGGGCAAGCGGGTAGTGACACTCGATGATGATCGGATCGATCGGCAGCCTCGGGTCCAGCACCGTCTCGGCAACGTGTATGTTGGCCGCAACAATCTCTTTGACCAGGTACGGCATGTACAGGAGGAACCTGGCCACCTGCCGCGGCGTGACGAGAAGTGGCCGCGCCTCCTCCTCGCCAACGAGTCTGGACACTCCGAGCGCGATGACGATAGCCGTCACCAAACCAAGAGCCACCTCCGCGGGCGAGAGGCTCTCCGTCAGCACAACCCAGAAGACAAGAAGCATCACGACAAGCAGATACGGACGATTCACGGCCCCACCTCCGCGATCGTGTCGCTCGGTCCGGAGCCGTCGGGGAGCGAAGACGCGTCGGCGACCGACGTACGACCTCCACCCTCGTCCTTGGCGCGGCCTACCGCGGCCGACGCGCGCGTCAGCAACGTCTCACCGTCGGACCCATCCCGGGGAAAGACGGCGACTCCGCAGCTAACAGTGATCGAGACGGCCGGCTCGACTTCATCACCCTCGAAGGGAGCCCCAGCCACTGTGTCGCAGATCCGCTGCGCGATGGCGACCGCTTCGTCGAGCCGGGCCAATGGAAGCACGACTCCGAACTGCCCGCCCCCTCGGCGTGCCACAATGTCCGTGTCGCGTGTGGCAAGGCGCAGCAGGTCGGACAGGCGTTGGAGAAGCAGATCCGCCTTGTGGTGGCCGTAGGTGTCCGTGTAGGGTCGGAAGTCGTCGACTTCGAGAAGAATGAGCGCCAGACCGACACCGTAGCGTTCGGCTCGACGAAGCTCCTCCTGCAACCGGGTCTCGAGATACCGGGCGTTGTACAGTCCGGTCAGATCGTCGCGGATGGTGCCGGTCTGCAGTGCTTGCTGTCGGTCGCGATGCCGCCTAACCTCTTGGCCCACGACAACGGCGCAGGCAACGACCGCACCCATGCCGAGAGCGATCTCGACGATGGGCTGCGAAGCGGACGCGGCAAGAGCCGTCCCTCCGACGGCCCCCGTCAGCGCGAGTAGGACCACCGACAATAGACCGGCAGCTACCGCGCCCCCCGTCGCATACGTGAGCGCCGCCAGAAAGATCGGCACCGAGTACAGGGGCCAGAGAGCGCGTAGATACCCGGTCGATAGGATGAGAAGCGTCACAAAGCCGCTGCTCGCAACGATGAGCAGCAGGTTCCTCAGGTGAATGCGCGATGCCATTACGATCGCCCGCACGCCCAGCGCAGCCGCGCTGGCCACGCATCCGTCGCAAACAAAGGCTGCCTGCGAATCAGCTGTCTTTGAGTGCCGCCTTCGAAGCGGCGAACACCGGCGTGGGCTCCCTCCCCCGGAGCTCGACTGCTTCCACTTGACGTATGCCCAAGCAAGCGGACCTTCAACCAGATTCGTGCAGGTAGAGGACGTTAGAAGTCGGGATTCCGGAGCAGTGTGCGGACTGCCGCCGCATGATGGTGGCGCAGCGCCGTCTGCGCGGGTCTTCCGCCCTACCCGCTGTAGCGTTGCTTGTAGAGAGCGGCGCCTTTGTCCCGCCCCAGCAGAACGTTGGCGGCCTCAAACGTCTCGCGCACGCCCGGCTCGGTCGGGTCGACAATCGCCGAGTCGAGACCAGCCATCAGCCCCATCGCGAGGAACGTACGGTTGAGCGCGGTGCGGTTTGGCAAGGCGTGAGACACACTACTGATCCGCAGGGTCGTATTCAGATCCATCTTCTTCGACACCTGACGCACGGCCTCGAGCGCCTCGCGCACCTGCTCCTGGTTCTCATCGGCGCTGACGACGAGGCAGTCGATGAGAATATCGTTGCCCGGGATTCCAGCGTTGGTGCACGCGTCGAGCAGTCGCCGCGTCATGTCGATCTTGTCGAAGACGGTCCCGGGCAGCCCGCCGTCGTCAAGGATCAGGCCGATAGCGGCTGCGCCGTACTTGCGAACGACGGGCAGCATCCGGGCGATGCTCGACTCCTTCGCGCTGATGAAGTTGACCAGCGCCTTGCCGCAGTAGACGCGCAGCGCCTTCTCCAGCGAGCGAGGGCTGGTCGTGTTTATCGACAAAGGCACATCGAGCCGCGCCTGGATCGCCTGCACGACGTCGACCAGAAGCTTCGCCTCATCGACATCGTCCATGGCGACGTTGATGTCGAGGACATCCGCGCCCGCCTCCACCTGCTTCTGCGCCTCCTCCACGACCGCCGCCGTGTTGCCGGAGCGGATGTAGTCCGCCAGCTGACGGTCGTTCGTTGCGCTGATGCGCTCGCCGATGGCCACGGCGCCCGACTCGGGATGGATGGGGACCGTGACCGTCCGCCCGGCCAGCAGCGTGGCCCGCGATCGCCGTCGCGCCGGCGGAACCTGGCCCGCTACCCGCTCGGCCAGGGCACGCGTGACGGCCGGCGAGCTTCCGCAGCACGTGCCGATGATGCCCGCGCCGGCCGTAATGTAGGCGTGCACCTGCTCCACGGCCACGTCCTGCCTGGCTCCGGCGTCGACCTGGCAGATGAGCGGAAGCGCGCTCGCATGTCCCATCAGATCGAGCACCTGCGCCATGTGTGCCGGATCGATGCAGCACCCCGCGCCGATGTGCGAGATGCCCATGCCTGCCGCAGCTACCGCGCAGGTCAGGGGGTCGGTGCCCGAGACGGCGGTCCGCCCATCCCTGCCAAAGGAGAACGTGCAGGCCACCGGGACATTCGTCGTCTCCAGAGCGGCCAGAATCGCCGCCCGAGCTTCCTGCAGATCGACCACGTTCTCGATCAGGATGCCGTCGATGCCCGCGTCCGCCATCGCCTCAACTTGGTCGCGCAGCGCCGCGAAGACATCATCGAATGGAACGTCGCCGTAGGGAGCGGTCGCCAGCCCGGTCGGGCCGATGACACCGAAGACGTGCTTGGCCCCGGCAATCCTGGCGGCCTTGACGGCGGCGGTGTTGATCTCCCGCATCCTTGTGGCCAGGTTGAATCGAGACAGCGCCGGAGCGGAAGCGCCGAACGTATTCGCGCGCACGATCTCGGCTCCCGCGTCGACGAAGGCGCGGTGTGTATCGGCGATGATCTCGGGACGGTCGACGCTGACCAGCTCGGGGCAGTCGTTCTTCGGAAAGCCCTGCGACAGAAGCGCGTCACGTATCGGCCCATCCATGACAATGACCTGCTCCGCAAACCGTTCGGCAAGCGGCGCCGGCTCTTCGCGTCGGCCGAAAAAGCCCATCTCAAAGACCTCGCAAACCGGGGAATGTTCGCGGTTATAGTACCGGAAAGCGCAGATGGATAATAGGCCTTCGGGTGCTACCGGAGCCGAGGCGCCGGCACTCGCCATAGCGAGGCCGCTGATTCGACGCCGTCGCGGATCGGATGCGACTCGAAGGCGATCCAACGACCGTCGGGTGAAAACGACGGCGCCGCGTGTTCGTGGGTTGAGCTGTTCGTCACGCGTGTGGGCCTGCCGCCGTCGGCGGCGATGATGAAGATGTTGGGCGCCGCCAGACCGCCGTAGTCCGAGGAATGGCAGATCCACCTGCCGTCGGGTGACCAACTTGCGTCCGTGTCGGAGGACGGCGAGCTTCTCGTCGTCGAAGAGTCGCGTCCGGCGCTCATCCCCGTCACCGCCCTCCGGTCCTTGCCGTCGGGAGTCATCGTCCAGATGTCCCAGTCGTCGCTTCCCGGCTTGCGGCGCTGGAAGAGGATGCGGTCGCCCTTTGGCGACCAGTTGGGGAGACGGTCGTCGGTCGGTGGGCCGCCGACCGCCGCGCCTGGCGTGAGCCGCTTGAGTCCGAGGCCGTGAGCCCGGACCTTGAAGATACTGCCCGTCTGCTTCTCCTCCGAGACGTCAGAACCGACCTCAAAGGCGATCCAGCGACCGTCGGGTGAGAAGCTCGGCTCGATGAAGTGGCGTGGTCCCAAGTGACGAGTCACACGCACCAGATCGCGGCCCGTCGGCGCCGCCGTCCACACCTCGTCGACGTCCTCGCGGTCCGACGCGAAGGCGATCCGATTGGTCGCGGCGTTCCAAGACGTGCCGGGCAGATTGACGTTGTCGGTATCGGGCTCGTCGAGTATGGCCGTTGGGCGGCCGCCTTCGGCCGAGACGATATACAATCCGGCCGGGCCGTCGTTGTAACCCTCGTGGAAAAGCGTGAATAGGATCGTCCTGCCGTCCGGCGAGAAACAGGCATTCTGCGCGCTTGCCCCGCCGGAGGGCTTGAAGACGAGCTCCGGTGTCGCGGGACCCGCACGTGAGGTATTCGACGGGGACATCGCGCGGCCTCGGTCCGGACTGCCCGTCCTCGAACCGCACCCGGCGACCAAAGCGCCGAGCAGCGCGACAATCAACACGCCGGTCATCCTCCGAACCGAACCGCCGGTCAACGTCCGAACCGAACCGACAACCGTCGCGACGGTTGT
>DYIV01000040.1:8722-19532 GCA_020723435.1 Slackia heliotrinireducens
ATTGCGCCTCCACGAGTATGGCCATCGAGTCGCGTCTCCTTGACGGCCGATCGGACGTGTCGCTACTCGCGCGACTCGCCCTTCAGATCCGCGATGCGATTGACGATCTCGGCAAGATCCCGCTCCATCTCGGCCTTCGCGCTCTCCAGCAGCGCAATCTGCTCCTCGCGCGTGGGAAGTAGCTCCCACATTCTCGCGCGTCGTCCGTGGCGCATCACGTGATGCCTCGGACCGCGGCGGACACCACGGGGCGGCCCGAATCTCGGACCCCACTGTGGCCCGTAGCCGTACCCGGGTGCGCATTCTTCCTCGTGACAGCTCGCGCCGCTCTCTTCGTAGTCGCTGTGCATGATCTACTCCTTTCCTTTCCGCCTTGATTCATACCGGCTGATAATCTCGGCAAGGGCGTCTCGCCGCGCTCTCAGATGGCCAATCCATTCATCCAGCGCGGCCTCCCCCGCCGCCGCAATCTCATACCGGCGCCGCGCCGGCCCGCTCTCGCCCGGCTCCCAGCTCGACCGAACCAAGCCGTCTCGCTCGAGACCTCGGAGCGTCCGATAGATCCCGCCGGCGTCGGGTGGATGCACTCCGCCGGCGTCGCGGCCCCGTCCCGGCGAGGATTCGCTGGCGCGTTTGATGAGCTCATAGCCGTAGGTTGGTCCATCAAGCAGGGTCAATAGGACGATGGGCTGCAGAAAGCGTCCACTGCGTCTGGGCCGCCACGCGGGTGGTCCGTGATGATGTCGTGCCGATCCGTGCGGTCCCATGATCTCCTCCGGTTGCGTCAGCTAAGTGTCTTTAGCTTCTAGATGTGTCTAGCATATAGTGCAACCGCATCTTCGTCAAGGTCCTGGCGCAAGGAGTGGGGCGCGAGATCGAGCGGCGCATCGGACACGCCCTGGGCGCCGGTACAACGTGGAGGTGCGGAATAGGTCGGGGAGCATCGGAACAGTGCGGTCACGCCCCGAACGCCGTCGGCCTAGGCGCGTGAGACCCGCAGGACGTCCATGGAGCCGACATGCTCCGCCAGGGCCGCCGGGAACTGATCGACGAGATCGGTCGCCCGGTGGTAGGGCCGTGCGTTGAGACACCGGCCGGCCTCGCGATTGACCCGAGCCGCGCAGACGGCCGCCTCCACGGTCGGAACGCCCGCGGCGATCAGCGCGGCAGCCAGTCCGGTTATCGTGTCCCCGGTCCCGCCGATGGCTTCCAGCGCCGGCACGTCCGGCGAGTCAACCGAGGCGACCACTTCGCCGCCGACGGTGATGCGATCCGTTACCCCCTTGATGAGGAGGACGCGTGCGGCGCCTCTTGTCTCAGCGGCGCGACGCGCCAGATCAGCCGGATCGAATCCATCGCCACCAAGCAAGTGCCTGGCCGCGTAGGCGGGATGGGAGACGTTGGGATCGGCAAGAAACCCGACTTCCCCCACGTCGGGAGTCATCAACTCGAAGTGGGACGCGACGCCGGACGCCTTCGCCGCGTACATTCCTCCCGCGTCGGCGACGAGCATAAGCTCGCCGAGACCCGTGCGGGACTCGAGACTCTCCACGGCGCCGCGCATCAGAGCCATGATCGGCTGAAGGTAGTGAAACGCGATGACGCGCGCGTGCGACTCCCCGACCGCCTCCTCGAGCCGATCGTAGACGGCGCGCGTTCCGTCTCCCCGGCCCAAGTCTCCTCCGAGAAGCGCGTATGGTTGAGGCGTCGCAAGATACCGCGATACCGCCTCTGCCGCAAGAAGCATCGCGGGTGTCCCCTGACAGACCGGGCACCGCTCACCTCCGATGCTCAGCGCGCCATCCGTCGCCCTTTCCACGGGTCCGGCGAAGACCCGGCCAGAGCCGATCGGAATCGTACCCACGACTAGGAGGCTCATGCCTCACCCCGCCTCTCGACATATTCCTTGCACTCGCGATAGGCGCGATCGAGCATGAGCCCGCAGAGCGTGAAGCCGAGGCTGCGCGGCGGCGGAGCCTCCCACACCGTCTTTCCTACGAGTTCGAGATTGAGGTACGGAATGTCGGGGCAGCCCCCGCCGGAAGTGTTGATGATGCGCCCCGAGGACTTCTCCACCGTCATCTTCATGTTGGCGGCGCGCACCATGATCCAGTCCCCGAAGTCGACTGCGCTGACCAGGTCCGCAAGCGCCGCCGAACCGGCTTGAGTATCGGCCCATTCCTTGAAGTCCGCATGATATGCCTCTAGCGTGCGTACGGCGCCGGGATACTCCACGCGAGGCAGCGCGACGGCCAAGTCGCAGCCGGTGCGCAGATTGGCCGGCGGCGCGACCAGCTTCGCGTCGTAGCCCCCGGACTTCAGCGCCTTCTCGGCCTTGAGCGCGGCGGAGACGTCATCGAAGAGGAAGAGGCCGAGTCCATCGTCGGCCTCTTTGTGATCCTTCGCTTTGCTCCGGAACAGCTTCATTAGTTCGGTTTCTCCTCGTCACCGCCGGCTGCTTCGCAGTCGCACTCGCCACCGCGTCGCCGGCTTGTGCCCGTCTCGCGGTCGCGGCTCAGTTCTTCGTTGCGACGATTCGGTACTCCTCATCCGATTCTTCGATGTTGACCGCGAATCCTCGATCTTCCAACAGATGAACTATGTTGGCCTTCGCGGTACCAGAATCGGCAAGGACAACCAGCTCGCCGCCGGCGCTGGCGTCGAGAGCCTTCTTAGTCTGCATCACCGGAAGCGGGCATGAAAGCCCGCGCACGTCTACCTGTGTCATCACTGACCCCCACTTCCCGAAACCGCCGCGACGAGCGACTCACGCTTCCACGCGGCGATGCCCACCAGTACGACGGCCATTACCGCCAGGACCGCCCATGCAGCCGGCGCGAGACCCGCGGCCGTGGATACGGTGCCAAGCCCGTGGGCGAAAAGCGCACCGGCGCCCATACCGGCAACGGCGCTCAATGCGTCGGCGTCGCCTTCGCCGGTCATGATTACTTGTCTGAAGGGACAGCCGCCGAGCAGAACCGCCGCCAGTCCGGCAACGGTCATCGACGCGAGATTGCCAAGCGCGTCGGTATGCGCCCCTGGCTGGCCCTCGAAGCCCAGCTTGAACTGCCCAAGCAGCATGTTCACTACTAAGACGCCGATCACCAGGCCGATGACCCCGAAGAGCAATTCGTATCTTTGGACGAGGATGACGTCGCGGATGCCGCCGATGGAACAGAACCGGCTGCGCTGCGCCACGACGCCGAGACCGAGACCGGCCAGAATGGAGATGACGAACGGCGCCCGTGACGCCCCCGGCATCGGCTTTGCCGCCGCGACCGACTCCTTCGAGCTGATGACCGCACCGTCTGAGCTGACGATGGCACCGTCAACCATCTTGGCGCCCTCAGGCTTGAGCACCTCGCCATCGGCGGAGATGACGGCCTTCTCAGCCGTGCTCTTGGCGCCCTTCGGCGTCTCGGTGAAGAAGGCCGGCTTCAGTCCGACGACCGCGAGAATCGCCAGTACGAGAAGGACCCCGGCGATGATCGGGCCGATTATGCCCACTGGGGCCGGCAGTCTCTTCGCCCTGCCGAGATTGAAACCGCCCTTCAGCAACACCGAGCCGATCCCGACTCCCGCAACGATCCCGGCGACTCCCCACAGAGCGTTGAGATCGCCGCCGCCAAGTCGTAGCCAGGCACGCACCGTGCAGCCGAGAAAGATGAGAGCCGCCACCATGAATATGAATCCGAGGACGAAACGAAGCGCCGTGCTGGAGCCGCCGCGAGGACGAAACTCCCTTCCCGCCACTGCCGCCACTGTGGCTCCGAGAATCAACCCAACGATCTCGGGTCTGATGTAGGCGACCCCGCCCATGTTGAACGTAGCGCCGCCGAAGAACCCCATGGTGTCGCGCCAGAAACAAGCGATGCAAAGACCCATGTTGCCCGGATTTCCCTGGCTGACCAGCCACGCGGCAACGGCTCCGATGAGTAGACCGGCACCTCCGACCACCCACGCCCAGCTTCCAATAGCCTTCTGTTTGGCCACGCGCAATCCCTCCCCTAGACAGCAGTCAACCCGACAGATGCATAATACCGGATATTTCGTCTGCTTATCAAGGGACTGGATATGCGCAAGCCGAGACCGGAGATACGCCGGCCGGCTAGCTCAGTTCCCCCGCCAGCTCATTCATCAGCCGTCTGACGAGAGGCCCAATCTCGTCTCGCGCGCGGCGAAAGTCGGCCAGACGCTCTTCATGTGAGCCGACCGCCAGAATCGGATCGGCGATTGGCCAGTGAATGCGTCGCACCTCGCCCGGGAAGGCGGGGCAACTCTGCGCGGCGTTGTCGCACAGCGTCACTACGACCCGTACGTTCTCCGGTCGAATCTCGCCGATCGTGTTTGACGTCTGACCCGAGATGTCTATGCCGATCTCGCGCATCGCTTCGATCGCCAGGAGGTGAACACCGGCTGCAAGCACGCCGGCGCTGAAGACCTCGACACCATCCGGCGCACAAGCCCGAGCGAAGCCTTCCGCCATCTGACTGCGGCAGGCGTTTCCGGTACACATGAAGAGGACGCCGAAGGGCCGCCTGGCGGAATCACGGTCGCCGGAGCTCATCTTCTGCGAATCGTTCATCATCCTACGAGCCTTGGATGCGCTGGTGCATCGGTGAGGACTTCCCCGCCGCCTCTCGAATGGCGCCGAGAATGACCCTCACGGGCGGGTAGGGCGCCGGACCGGCGCCCACGTAGACTCGTCAGCCGAGATTGAAGTCCGTGCGCGACCGGGCGCTCGGTTCGACGTCGAAGCCGTCGACGAGCACGGTCGGTGAGCCCAGGATGCGGAGTTGCCGGGCCTGCTCCATACTCGAAACCTCGATTACCTCGGGCTCCACGTCGATGCCAGCCATGTGGATAGCGTCGTGCGCGGCCTCGATCGCCTTCTCGTAGTGTTCGCATCCGGCGGTGTAGAGCACCTGGATTCTCATACGTCAATGGTGCGACCTCCGGCGGGCATCGTCAAGGCGACATCGTCGGGGGGTTTCCATTGGTCTCCAAGTGCCAACTCCATGACCGTCGCCATCATGAACGCCGACGCCAGCAGCAGGCCTTCGCGCAGAGCCGCAAACCTCCACCCGAACAACCTGACCTCAAGCGGGATCATGGGCAACTTGATCGCCCACGTCGATACGATCGCCACGACCACGCCGACGCGCGCACCCTTGGCAAGCAGGCTCTTCAGCAGTGGGAAGACACCGATCAGCGGGCCGTGAATCACGGTACCCAGAGCCGCGCCAAGCGCCAGCCCCTTCGCGCCCGAGCCTTCACCGAGGTGCTTGATGACAAACTCGTCGGAGACCCACACTTGGAAGAGACCCACGAAGATGAAGACGGTGACTAGAGTAGGCAAGAGCTCTACGAACGTGGCCACACCGACGGTGGCCGCTCGCCCCGTCTTGGGAACGGACAGCAGCGCCGAGACCGCGTACGCGACTCCCACGACGCCGACTATCCAGTTCTCCTTGATCCCCCGCACGGCGCCACTCACAGGATCCACCCCATCACCATGCCGAGTGCGATAGACAGCACAAGTGTCAGCGCCCAGCGCGTCACTGCGAAGCGGGTGCCGAAATAGCGTATCTCCGCCGGCAGCGTCACGGTGCCTACGGCGACCCACGCCATGAGGAGAGTTGCGACCGCACCCGTGCTCGCGTCCTGGGCAAGGAGTTGCCTCCCCAGCGGAAAGACCGCGGCGGGAGGACCGGTTGCCAGACCGCCGATCACGGCCGCCAACACGGGAGCGAAGATCCCGCGATCGCTGCCGAGGACCGCCTGGACCTGATCGGCCGTCACCCACGACTGCAGCAGACCGATCGCGGCGAAGATCGCGACGAAGAACGGCAGGACATGCCGGAACTGTCTCGCGCCGATACGCAACGCCTGCTTCGTCTTCTTTCGATCCTTGAGCGCGGAGAGCAGCAGTCCTGCTGCCGCCATCGCGAGCAGCACGTAATCGGCCACCGTCCAGCCGACGCCAATACTAGACAACTGGAATCACCGCGTTGAACGGGCGGCCCATGGTAGAGCTCTCACGCCCTTCCCTCCTCGATCGCAACCTGGCCCGTGGCCTCTCGACGGTCAACCCACGCCTTGGTCTTCTTCGCGATCCACACGAGGCTAAGCATGATGGGAACCTCCTCCAGAACGCCCACGACCGTCGCCAGCGCGGCGCCGGAGTTGAGTCCGAACAGAGCTATCGCCACGGCTACGGCCAGCTCGAAGAAATTGGACGCCGCAATGAAGCCCGCGGGCGCGGCGACCGGGAACCGCAGTCGCCACAGCCACGACCATCCGTAGCTGAAGGCGAAGATGAAGTAGGTCTGAATCGTCAGTGGTATGGCGATGAGCAGTATGTGCACCGGGTTCCCGATGATGGTCTGACCTTGGAAAATGAAGATGATGACCAGTGTCGCAAGGAGGGACACGATCGTCACGTTGCCCAGCTTCTTGAGAAAGACAGTCTCGAACCAGACCGGTCCCTTCCTCTTGAGCAGCTGAACTCGCGAGATCCAGCCCCCGGCCAGGGGGATGACAACGAAGAGCACCACCGAGAGGATGACCGTGTCGTACGGGACGATGATGTTCGATACGCCCAGCAGAAACATCACGATCGGGGCGTAAGCGACGAGAATGATGAGATCGTTGATGGCGACCTGCACGAGTGTGTAGGCGGGGTCTCCGTCGGCGAGGTAGCTCCAGACGAAGACCATGGCCGTACACGGAGCCGCCCCCAAGAGGATAGTGCCGGCCAAGTACTGTTGAGCCAGCTCCGGGCTGATAGACGCGCTGAAGATGAACTTGAGGAATAAGCTGGCAAACAGAAACATCGTGAACGGCTTGATCACCCAGTTGGAGACGGTCGTGACCACGATGCCCCGCGGATTCTTGCCGACGTTCAGGATGCTTGAGAAGTCGATCTGCACCATCATCGGGTAGATCATCGCCCAGATCAGGACCGCGACCGGGATGGATATCTGCGCGTAGGTGAATCTCGAAAGGAGCTTCGCGGTACCCGGCGACAGATAGCCGATCGCCGTACCCGCCGCCATGCACAGCACGACCCACAAAGAGAGATACCGTTCGAATATGCTGAGATGCTTCTCTGAGTCGCCGTTGGCAGACATGGCCCCCATGCCCTTCCTTTCAGTCACACACACTCGACCGACGGCCCACTGCCGGGCCCTGTGATCCGACGGCCCACTGCGGCCGCCCTGCGACGAGGAACCCATCGACAAATCTAGATGCATCGTGCTATACTGCTCCCGTACTGTCAAGGACCGATCGCCTCTGCGGCGTCGTCAACGGTGAGGCATCATCAAGAACGGGCGTCGTCAGAGATGAGCGGTCGTCAGAGATCTGGTGTCGTCGAGGATAGGACATTATCAAGGAGCCGACATGGCCCAACGAACTGAGGTAGCCCAACGAACCAAGACAATCCGGCCGGCAGGGGAAGAAGTCGCAAGCGGCGGGCTGGGAGATTGCCCTGGAGAGCGACCTCTGAGTCTGCCGCACATCGACTCGGAGTCGATCTGTGAGGCGGCCCGGCTGCACAAAGCGCTCTCCGACGAGACGCGCCTGCGCATCCTCGCCTGCCTCCAGATCGGCGAACTGTGCGTGTGCGAGCTGTACCGAGAGCTCGACGCCCCTCAGTCGACCGTGTCGCACCATCTGTTCTTGCTGCAAAACGCCGGGCTGATCACGAGCCGCAAGGACGGCCGATGGGTGCTCTACTCAATCAACCACGACGTTTTCGACCGATGCAATCCATTCTGCGACGGGGGGGTAGACTCACGTGAGTGATGAGAAGCGTGACGATCAGGCGGACGAGAATCGTGATGAGCAGACCGGCAAGGAGAATGCCGGCGGTATTCTCGGTTTCTTCGAGATGATGCGCCAATCCGCCGCCCAGACGTCGAGTGGCTGAGGCCCGGGCTGCGGGTGTCTGGACGACACCGCGACAACCGAGCCCAAGGCGAAGGACGACAAAGAGCAGTAGAGCTCAATCGGTTGAGCCACGGGGCCCCAAGCCGCGCGGCAAGACTCGACGTAACATACACGGAGGTAAGAGTGACACCCGACAGGCAACCCTTCTTCCAGCGCTACTCCGAATACATCCTTCCCGCGCTCATGCCGGTGGTGGTTTTGGTCATCACCATCGGCGCGTGGCTCTTGCGCACCTTCACGACGTCGCCGGCGCTGGCGGTCAACGCCATCGCCATAGTCGCCATCGTGCTCGGCGGCTACATGCGGTTTCGCGCGGGCCTTCGCGACATCATCCGCGGCAAGATTACGGTCAATGTCTTCGTCGTTGTCGCCATCGCCGCCGCCTTGCTCATCGGCGAGTTCCTCCCCGCCGCCGTCATCGTATTCATCATGAGCGCCGCCGGCGGGCTGGAATCCTTCACTCTAGGCCGCACACGTAGAGCCATCAGCTCGCTGCTGGACTTGACGCCCAAGACCGCAACGATCGATCGCGACGGCACCGAGGTCACGCTCGGCCTGGGCGAGGTCAAGCTGGGCGACGTCGTCATCGTCAAGACCGGCGAACGTATCCCGGTCGATGGCCTGGTCATCGACGGCGAGGCGGCCGTCAACCAGGCCCCGATCACCGGCGAATCGATGCCCATAGCCAAGTTTTCGGGAGATGAGGTCTACAGCGGCAGTCTGAGCGAGGCGGGTCATCTCAAGGTCCGCACGACCAAGATCGGCAACGACACGACGCTCGCACGCATCGTTCACTTGGTGGAGAAGGCCCAGGCTACGAAGGCCCCGGTCGCCCGGATCGCCGATCGCTTCACCGCCTACTTCCTCCCGGCAATCCTGGTGATCTCCGTTGCGGTGTACTTGATCACGGGCGAGCTCGTGCGTTCCGTGGCCGTGCTGCTCGTTGCATGCCCGTGCGCTCTGGCGATCGCAACCCCGACCGCCGTCACCGCCGGTATCGCGAACCTCGCGCGTCGCGGGGTCCTGGTCAAGGGTGGCGCCTTTTTCGAGATCGCCGGAAAGCTCGAGGCTCTTGTCCTCGACAAGACGGGCACAACAACGATCGGGCGGCCCGAAGTCACGGACGTGATTTCGCTTGATGGACATAGCGCCGGCGAAGTGCTCGAGCTTGCCGCGTCGGCGGAGAGGCTCTCGGAGCATCCCATCGGCCGCGCCGTCGTCGCGAAGGCGCACGAGGACGGACTGCGCCCCGCAGAGCCCAAGGAGCACAAGGTGGAGATCGGGCACGGCGTCGTCGCGCAGGTTGACGGCTCACGTGTGGTGGTGGGTAATCGGAGACTGCTGGACAGGCACGACATCTCCCTCGAAGCCCGGCAGACGAAGACGCTGGAGGATCTCGAGCACGAGGGAAAGACGACGCTCGTTGTCGCCGCGGACGGTCAGGCCATCGGCGTCATCGCCGTCGCCGACACGGTCCGCGAGGACGTAGTGAGCGCGATAGGGGCGATCAAGAATCTGGGCGTAGCGGAGATCCTGCTATTCACCGGGGATAGCCGGAGGATCGCCGAGAGTGTGGCGGCGCGAATCGGCGTCGACCACTGGCTCGCCGAGCTGCTGCCCGAGCAGAAGCAGCACGAGGTGAGCAGGCTGCGCGAGCGCGGGCAGATCGTGGGCATGGTCGGTGACGGCATCAATGACGCGCCGGCGCTGGCGGAGGCGGACGTCGGCTTCGCGATGGGCACGGCGGGAACCGACGTCGCCATCGAGACGGCGGACGTCTCTCTCATGACGGATGACTTGGGCAAGGTCGGCGAGACGATCGGGCTCTCGCGCAAGGTGGCCAAGCGCATCAAGATCAACATCGCCTTGTCGATGGTCTACAACGCCGTCGGCATCACGCTGTCGGCGACGGGCGTCCTCAATCCCATCCCGGCCGTTCTCTACCAGGAGTTGGGCTGCATCTCGGTGATCGTGAGCTCGACCCTGCTGCTCTGGGCCGAGTAATCAAGGGAATAGGTGTGGTGTCCCCGCAATCCACTCCGTGGTATCATCCCACCGGTTCGACAGTATCGCCTACCAGCTCGGATGGTGAAGTGTGGGACGCCCGAAGATCTGCATCATCCAGTACAACAGCTCGCGCTTCCTCACCCGTGTCGACCGCAGCGCCCGCACGCTGGCCGAAGCCGGTTGTGATGTTGTCCTGGTCGCCATCAAAGACGCCGAAACGCCCGCCTTCGAGCAGCGCCCGGGCTATGTCGTCAAGCGGGTCGAGCTGAAGACCAGGCGTCTGCCGCGCGTCTTCCGTCCTTTGCGCTTTCTCGAGGCAATCTGCCGCACCTACGCCGCCGCCCGCGCCGAGCGCGCCGATGTCTACGACGCGCGCGATCTCTTCCCGCTTCTCGTCGCGCACCGGGCCGCGTCGCGCAACCGCGCCAAGCTCGTCTACGACTCAGACGAGCTCAACCTCGACCGCAACTGGGCCTGGTCGAAGCGCCCGCTGCTTCGCCGCCTCCTCCGAGCCTACGAACGGCGCTACATCCGCAAGGCCGACGCGGTCATCACGACCGACGAGGGCCGCGCCGACATCCTGGCGCGCGAGTACGGCATCGAGCATCCGGCGGTCATTCTCAACGTTCCCGAAGTGATCGAAGCGCTCCAACCCGACGAGGCCTTTCGCGCGGCCGCCCTCAAGGGCCGCCGCTATCTCCTCATCTACCAGGGAGGCCTGATCGCCAATCGCGGCCTCGCCGAGCTGGTGCTGGCCATGCGTGAACTCGAGAACTGCGCGCTTGCTCTGGTGGGCTTCGGCAACCTCGTCGGCGATTTGGCACATCTGGTCGATGAGGAGCATCTCGAG
>DYIV01000041.1 GCA_020723435.1 Slackia heliotrinireducens
GCCCAACGTGCACGCGCTGCGAGATCGATCTCATGACCATCGCGCGCGAAGTGGCGGATCGACTGGCCACAGTGGCCGAGCCGCTCACGGTCGCGGTCATGGGGTGTGTGGTCAACGGTCCGGGCGAAGCGCGAGAGGCGGACATCGGCCTCGCCGGCGGCCGGGGACAAGGCCTGCTGTTCGTCGAGGGAGAGCCGGCAGGCAAGGTGGCCGAAAAGGACATGGTCGACGGTTTGATGCGCGAGGTGGAGAAGCTACTTGCGAGACGCCGGCGTCACGAAACCCATCGATAGGACCGCGAAGAGGCCCACCGTTGCCGCGGTGGTTCCGGCCCACAACGAGGCCCCCAGGATACTCGCTGTGCTGGAGCCGCTTGCCGCCTGCGACGTGGTGGATGAGATCATCGTCGTCGACGACTCATCAGATGACAACACTTCACTGGTGGCGGCCTCCATCGAATGCGTGCGGGTGGTGTCTACACCTCGTAACCTCGGAAAGGGCGGGGCGCTTGCGACGGGGATAGTGGCAACGAAGGCCGACATAGTCTGCACGATCGACGCGGACCTCCTCGGTCTGAGTGCAACCCACATCCAGGACCTCGTCGAACCGCTTTGGCGCGACTCCGAGGTGGCCATGACGGTAGGACGGTTCATCGGCGGACGCAAGCGCACCGATTGGGCGCAGAGCCTCGTCAAGTCGATCTCCGGTCAGCGTGCCATGCACAGATCCTTCGTCGAGAGTCTGCCGGACTTCGCCGGCTCGCGATTCGGCGTCGAGACGCTCATCACGAAGCACGCGGAGGCGACCGGCGCCAAGGTCGTGGTCGTGGCCATGGAAGGTGTCACCCAGGTGATGAAGGAGGAGAAGCTTGGCGTCGGTGAGGGCATGAAGGAACGGCTGAAGATGTACGCCGACATCGCCGAGCACAGACTGCCGATTCCGGTGCGCAGGAGCCCCCGCAAGAAGACGAAGCGACACCCCTCGTAGGAAGCCGCCCGCTTTCTTGCGTGCTACATCGGTCTGTGCTAGATTCATCCGTGCACGTCATATCTGGTTTGCCGAGTGGGTTGCGAGAAGTTGCCCACTTTTTTTGTACCGGGCACGAAAGGGGGCGGCGTGGAGCCCAGCAAGCTCGAGATAGACGTCGAGCGCAGCGTTCGCCCTGTCGTTGAGAAGATGGGATTGGAGTTCGTCGACGCGGCTGTCGCGAGCGAGCCCGCCGGGGCTGTCCTGCGCGTCTTGCTGGACCGTCCGGGAGGCATCGATCTCGATGCGCTAACGGAGGCGACGTACAACATTCGACCTGTGCTCGAACGTGAAGTGCCGGAGGCGGAGCGATACCGGCTAGAGGTGTCCTCGCCCGGAATCGAGCGACCTTTGAGGCGACGCGCGGACTTCGAACGGTTCGCCGGCCGGCAGGTGTTTGTGAGATCGTCGTACAAGATCGGTGACCGGCGCAACTTCACGGGTAGGATTGAGCGGGTCGAGGGGGACGCGGTTGTCGTGCGAGCCGACGAGGAGACGTTGGCGATTCCGCTCAACAAGATCGCGAAGGCGCACCTCGTTGTGGAGGTCTAGGAGGCTGGCAGTATGGGTTCGGAGCTTATCGACGCACTCAAGCAGTTGGAGCGGGAGAAGAACATCGATCCCGCTACGATACTAGAGGGCCTTGAGCAGGCGCTGGCCGCGGCCTATAAGAAGAACTACGAGGACGAGTTCGAGGTGCGCGTGGCGATCCACCCCGAGACGGGGGCGATCAGCGTCTTCAAGCAGGAGATCATCGGGGATCCGGAAGCCGAGAATCCCGAGATCAACGAGACCGAAGTCACTCCCAAGGGTTTCGGTCGCATCGCCGCCCAAACCGCCAAGCAGGTCATCCTGCAGCGCATTCGCGAGGCGGAGCGCGAGCTAATGTATGGGGAGTACGTGGACCGCGAGGGCGATATCGTCACCGGAATCGTCCAACAGACCGACCAGCGCTACACGCTCGTCAATCTGGGCCGCGTCGAAGCGCTTCTTCCGCCTACCGAGCAGGTTCCTACGGAGCGCTACGACCACGGTACTCGCTTGAAGACCTACATAGTCGAAGTGCGACGAACCACAAAGGAGCCGCAGATCGTCGTCTCGCGAACGCACCCGGGTCTTCTCAAGCGGCTGTTCGAGCTGGAGGTCCCGGAAGTCTTCGATGGATTCGTCGAGATCAAGTCGGTCGCGCGGGAACCCGGTCATCGCTCGAAGATAGCTGTTGCCAGTCGCGACGCGTCGATTGACGCAGTCGGCGCCTGCGTTGGACCGAAGGGCGCGCGAGTCCGCATGGTCGTCGCAGAGCTTCGCGGAGAGAAGATCGACGTCGTGCAATGGTCGGAGGATCCCGCGACCTTCGTCGGTAACGCGCTCAGCCCGGCAAAGGTCAAGAGCGTGAGAGTCAACGAAGATGAGCGGACCGCGGAAGTGATCGTGCCCGATCACCAGCTCTCCCTTGCCATCGGCAAGGAGGGGCAGAATGCCCGCTTGGCGGCTAAGCTGACGAACTGGCGGATTGACATCCGCAGCGAGACGCAAGCCGCGGAGGCCGGACTCGGCGAGGCGGCCTCGGAGGACATCGAGGCCGTCGGAGGGCGGTGCCAGGCGTTGACGAGCTCCGGCAAGCAGTGCCGCAACAAGGCGCGGCCGGGCAGCAAGTATTGCGGCATCCATCAAAAATACGAAGAGCAGCAGGCGGCCGAAGGCGAGGCTGCACCTGATGCTGAGCCTGGGCCGGACGCCGAGCCTGCCGAGGAGGCAACCGCCGGTGGCGAAGCAGCGGAAGACGCCTCTTAGGACGTGCGTCGCCTGCCGTCAGGTGCGCCCCAAGCGCGAGCTCGTCCGCATCGTGCGCGCTCCAGACGGGAAGATCGCAATCGACACCTCCGGCAAGATGCCCGGGCGCGGAGCGAGCGTGTGTCCGAGTGCGGACTGTTTCGAGTTGGCCGCCGCGGGGGCGCTTGCACGATCCTTGCAGGTAGGATTAGATAAGGAACAGATCGAGGAGCTGCGAGCGTGCTTCCTCGACCTACTGAGAGCAGCCAGTCAGGCGACCGGAGCCAGATGAGCAAGCGTGTGCACGAAGTAGCCAAAGAGCTGGGAATCAGCTCCAAAGACCTCATGAAGCTCCTCAACCGCGTCGGTGTGGAGGTCAAGAGCCATTCCGCCTCCCTCGACGACGATGTGGTGGGCCGCTTGAAGGAAGCCGCAAAGAAGCAGTCCGCCGCGAAGGCGAAGGCAAAGGCCCCCGCTCCAACGCGCAAGCAGGCGCCGCCGTCTCGCCCCCCGCGGGGCAGGGCGCCGAGCGCTCGCAGACGTGAGGCCCCTCCGGAGGCGGCTGTCGCCACCACATTGCCGGCGGAGCCGGAGGCTCCCCCTCGGCCCAAGTCCAAGCAGCCCCTGAAACTGACAGAAGGGGCGACGGTCAAGGAGTTCGCGGACGCGATACGCAAGCCGCCTACGGAGATCATCAAGCGCCTGATGGCGCTCGGTGAGATGGTCACCATCAACCAACCCCTGAGCCACGAGGCCGTGGACGTCCTTGCTGAAGAGCTGGGATACGACGTTGAGTTCGTCGTTCCCGAGGAGGAACTGGCGGAAGTTGTCGTCGATCGGCCGGAAGACCTCAAGCCGAAACCTCCCGTCGTCACGGTCATGGGTCACGTGGATCATGGCAAGACCTCGCTACTCGACGCGATCAGGTCGAGTGACGTCATCAGCTCGGAGGCGGGCGGCATCACACAACACATCGGCGCCTACCAGGTGACACACGACCGCAAGCCGATTACGTTCATCGACACTCCGGGACATGAGGCCTTCACCGCGATGCGCGCGAGAGGGGCGAAGGTCACGGACGTAGCAGTGGTTGTCGTGGCCGCCGACGACGGCGTAATGCCCCAGACGATTGAAGCCATCGATCACGCGAAGGCCGCCGAGGTGCCGATCATCGTCGCCGTCAACAAGATCGACAAGTCTGGAGCCAACCCCGAGCAGACCCGGCGGGGAATGGTCGAGCACGGCGTCATTCCCGAGGAGTGGGGAGGCGACACGGTCTTCGTCGACGTGTCGGCCAAGCAGAAGACCGGCTTGGACAACATGCTCGATATGATTCTCCTCGTCGCCGAGATGCAGGAGCTGAAGGCGAACCCGGACGCTCGTGCGCGTGGCGTGGCCATCGAGGCGAAGCTTGACAAGGGTCGCGGCCCCGTCGCGACGGTGCTCGTTCAGAGAGGGACGCTCAACGTCGGTGACGCAATAGTCGCCGGCCTCTCGCATGGCAGGGTCAGGGCGCTCCGCAACGACAAAGGAGAGGCTCTCGAGTCCGCGACCCCCGGCCAGCCGGTCGAGGTCGTCGGTCTTTCGACTGTTCCCGCCGCCGGCGATGAGGTCGTCGCCTATGCGGACGAACGCAGCGCACGCGGCGTGGCCGAGGAACGCGCTCTCAAACGGCGCCTCCTTGACCAGCAGCGTCCAAGCCACGTGACCTTGGACAACCTCTTCGAGCGCATCAAGGAAGGCGAGATTCAAGAGCTGAACCTCGTGGTGAAGGCCGATACGCAAGGCTCCATCGAAGCGCTGAGAGACGCAGTCGCCAAGCTCGACCAGTCTGAGGTCCGCATCAACATCATCCACACAGGCGTCGGGGCGATCTCCGAAACTGACGTCATGCTGGGCTCGGCATCCAACGCCATCCTCGTGGGCTTCAACGTGCGCCCCGATCCCAAGGCCAAAGTGATGGCCGAGAAGGAAAACGTGGACATGCGCACCTACAGAGTCATCTACCAGCTGGTTGAAGATATCAACGCGGCTCGAGTGGGAATGCTGGCCCCCGAGTTCAAAGAAGAAGATATCGGCAGGCTGGAGGTCAGGCAGACCTTTAAGGTGCCGAAGCTCGGCACCGTGGCCGGCTGTCACGTGGTAGATGGCCTCATCACGCGAGATTCCCACGTCCGCCTCGTCAGAGAAGGGGCAATCGTCTATGAAGGGGCGGTCGCCTCGCTGCGACGCTTCAAGGACGACGTCAAAGAGGTTAAGGCCGGCTACGACTGCGGCGTGGGCCTCGAGGGGTACCAGGACATCAAGGAAGGCGACGTCATCGAAGTATTCCGCGTCGTCGAAGTCGCGCGTACGTAGCAGCGGCCATCCGGGTGGGTGTCGGCACACCATGGTCATCGCCAGCGCGAGATACGAGCTGATCGTCCCGGCCGCCTCTTCACTCAAGGACAAGCGCCAGGTCATCAAGGGCCTGATCGAGCGACTGCGCGGGAGATATAATGTGTCCGTCGCCGAAGTCGACCGGCAGGACACGTGGCGGCGCGCAACTATCGGAGTGGCGTGCGTTTCGTCGAAGAACTACCACGCCCGCGAGCTGATCGACAGGGTAACGCGACACGTCGAGGGATGCCTGGAGCTTGAGATCGCCGATGTGGCGGTCGACTTCTTTTCCGATTCCGACTAGCCCGCGACCGCGGGCGATGCGGTCTTCAGGCAAGGCCCCGCTAGTTGAAGAGACGACGGCTGGAGACGGATGACCGATCGCGCCGCGCGCGTCCGCAAGCAGATTCTTGAACAGGCAAGCCGAATAATCCACGACAAGATCAAGGACCCGAGGGTGGGCACCGGATTCGTCACAGTCACGGACGTCGAAGTGAGCCGCGATCTCAGGCACGCGACGATCTTCTTGTCGACGATGAAGGGCGGGATCACGCGTCAGAAGAGCCTGGAGGCCCTCGAACACGCAAAGGGCTACATCCGAACGGAGCTGGGCCGTAGCGTGCGCATGAAGTACCTGCCTGAGATCGAATTGGCCTTCGACGAATCGGTGGAAGAGGGAGATCGGATCGAACGGTTGATCAAAGAGGTCAGAGCTCGGGAGGAAGCAGATGGTCAAACCTGAGGATGGTTACGCAGGCGTAATCGAGGCCATCCACGAACACGATTCGTTCGTCATCTCCAGCCACGTGCAGCCCGACGGTGACGCGATCGGCTGCGCCCTGGCCCTCGCCCTCTTCCTCAAGCAGCTCGGCAAGACCGTCTGCGTCCGCTTCCCTGACGGCATTCCCGTGCCTCATCCCTACGAATTCCTGCCCGGAACCGAAGTTGTCCAGAGCGACGGCGTCTGCCCGGCATACGAGGTATTCGTCGCACTGGAGTGCCCGACCCTCGAACGCCTCGGCGACCTGGCCGAAGTGGCCTCTGAGACGAAGGTCGTGCTCAATATCGATCACCACCTTGACAACGACATGTTCGGCACGGCGAACCTCGTCGAGCGGGACGCCTCGGCCTGCGCAACGATTCTCTACAAGCTCTTCGAGATGATGTGCCCTCGGATCAGCCCGGAGGTGGCTGAGAATCTGTATGTGGGCATCGTTACGGATACCGGCAGATTCCAGTACTCCTCAACCGATCCCGAGACCTTCGAAATCGCCGGCAAGCTGCTCGAGTTGGGCGTCTCCCCGATCCACATCTTCCAGCACGTGTACGAGCGACAATCCGTCGCCAGCCTGCGCCTTCTGGGCACCGCTCTGTCGAGACTCCACTATGACGATACGGGTCGGGTCGCCTACACGTGGGTCACGCAAGCCGATCTGGTCGCCGCCGACGCCACCATGGCCGACACGGAGAACTTCTCCAACCACCTGCGCAGCATCGAGAGCGCGGAGATCGCCTTCGTCCTCAAGGAACAGCCCGACGGTGAGATCCGGGGGAGCATGAGGTCGAAAGGGGAGATCGACGTCGCTCGAATCGCCGGCGCCATGGGTGGCGGCGGACACCGCAATGCCGCCGGCTTCTCTTCGCGCGGCAGCATGGAAGAGGTGGCGCGGGAAGTAGTGGCATCCTGCCGCCGGGTGGTTGCCCAGTCGTGATCCGTGACGGCGCTCTTCTGATCGATAAGGCCGTCGGTCCCACTTCACACGATGTCGTGGCCCGCGTGCGCCGTCTGGTTGGGCAACGTTGTGTCGGCCACACCGGCACTCTGGACCCTGGAGCCTCCGGTCTTCTCGTAGTGCTCTTCGGCCGCGCCACGCGTCTGGCGAGGTTCCTGCAGGCCGGAAAGAAGACCTACGTGGGCACCTTCGTCCTCGGCGTCACGACCGATTCGCTCGACGCCGACGGCAAGGAGACGTCGCGGCGGCTGTGCGCGGTCGGCCGTAGCGAAGTTGAGGAGGCCGCCGCGTCCCTCATTGGGGACATCGCACAGATCCCCCCAATGATGTCGGCGGTCAAAGTCGACGGGGCGAAGCTGTACGAACGAGCCCGCCGGGGCGAAACGGTGCGGCGTGAGCCCCGGCCAGTCACGGTGGCACGGTTCGACATCACCGGCTTCGAGGCGGAGGATTATCCCAAGGTAGCGTTCGAGGTGGAGTGCGGCAAGGGAACCTACATTCGTTCGCTCGTCGAATCCGTGGGAGAGCGCGTCGGTTGCGGCGCTCACCTCGCCAAACTGCGAAGAACCGCGAACGGCGCGTACTCCGTCGGCGAGACATTCACACTCGAGGAGCTGGAGGCCGGGCCGGAGAGGCTCGAGGGCGCCGCGATTCCCATCGACCAGATACGTACGGGATTGCCCGAGTTGGAGCCGGACGATGCCGCGGTGCGCAGGGTCAGATTCGGGGCCGCGCTGACGGAGGACGACTCTTCGCGCCTGGCCGATTTTGGCCGCGACTCCTGTATCGAAATACGCAAGGCAGGCCGGCTCATCGCGATCTACCGCGTGGCGGGCGCCGTGGAGGGGACGCGCGCGGCGGCGGAATGTGTGCTTGCCCCGGCGGGGGAGGAGGACCTTCCTTGAAGCGCCTTGCTTATCCACACGAGGGCCTGCCGATCCCGGCGGTCGTGTGCATAGGGGTCTTTGACGGCGTTCACCTCGGACATCGGTCCGTGATCGAGAGATCGATCGAACTCGCGGCGGCTCGCTCTGTGGCGTCCGCCGCCGTTACGTTCGACCGGGATCCTGAGCTCATCCTCGTGCCCGAGCAGCAGATTCCTCAGATCTGCACCCTAGATCAGAAGATTCGGTTCATTGCCGAGCTCGACCCCGACTACCTGCTCGTTCTGCCCTTCGACCGACAGATGGCATCGCTGTCGCCCCAGGACTTCCTGAAGACGCGGCTGCTGCGCGTCTTCACCCCGCGCGTCGTGGTGGTCGGAACGAACTTTCGATTCGGCGCGGGCGGCGCGGGTGACGTGGAGGCGCTCACCGACTTCGGCGCGGCCCACGCGTTCGGGGTCGAGGGTCTGCCGCTCCAAACGCTCGGCGACGAGCCCATCAGCAGCACACGCATTCGGGCGCTACTCGCAAGCGGCGACGTCGGCAAGGCCCGACGCCTGCTTGGCAGGCCCTTCGAAGTCGAGGGAGCGGTCGTCGCGGGCGCCGGTAGGGGAGCCGCTCTCGGCTATCACACCGCCAACGTGGCGGTCCCGGCGGATCTGGCCATCCCGGCGCGGGGGGTATACGCCGGAGTTGCCACTCTTGACGACACGGCCTGGCCGGCGGCGGTCAACGTAGGGACCCGGCCGACCTTTGAGGTCGGAGGCCAGGTGTGGGTTGAGGTTCACATCCTTGGATTCGTCGCTGACCTGTACGGTCGCTGCGTGCGGGTGTCGTTCCTTGAGCGTCTTCGGCAGGAGAGGAAGTTCGAGGATCCGAACGACTTGAAGCTACAGTTGGCCCAAGATGTCGAGCGGGCGAAGGCAGTCTTCACTCAACATCGGCGCGGCTGATTGTTCGGTCCGTCCGCCTCGTGTGCTACAATTCACCGAGCGCAACTCGACCTACGACTAGGTCCGGCGAAAGTCACCGACGCCTTTCTTGGTTGTGGGGGTACACATACGGGAGGTGACATCTATGAGTCTTGCAAAAGATCAAAAGCTCCAGATCATTGAGGAGCATCGTCTGCACGGCAGCGACACCGGGTCGCCTGAGGTTCAGGTGGCCATCCTCACCCGCAGAATCAACGACCTGACGAATCACCTCAAGGAACACAAAGGCGATCATCATTCCAGGCGTGGACTGCTGAAGATGGTTGGCCAGCGGCGGAGATTGCTGAACTACCTGAAATCGCTCGACATTGAGCGCTACCGCGCCCTCATCGAGCGGCTTGGCCTGCGCTCCTAGTGCCACACGACGGCTCGATAGATTCGAGCCGAGACGACCGGCGACGGCGACAGATGCGCCCGCCGGCACACCGATGCCCTGCGGGGCCCCATGGAGGGAAAAGAGAGTGGAGTTCATTTCAGAGACAGTGACGCTAGGCGGCAAGGTCATCAGCATCGAGACGGGTCACGTCGCACGCCAGGCCGACGCGGCCGTAACCGTGCGCTGCGGTGATACGATCGTGCTCGTGACCGCGGTCGCGTCGGACGAGCCGCGCGATGTCGACTTCTTTCCGCTCACGATTGACGTGGAAGAGAAGATGTACGCGGCCGGCAAGATCCCCGGCGGATTCATCAAGAGGGAAGGCAGGCCGAGCGAGAAGTCGATTCTGACGGCTCGTCTCATCGATCGTCCGTTGCGCCCATCGTTCGCCGAGGGATTCCGCAACGAGACACAGGTGATCTGCACCATTCTCTCGGTGGACCAGGTCAACCCCCCTGACGTCTTGGCCCTCGTCGGCGCCTCAGCCGCGCTCAGCATTTCCGACATTCCATTCGAGGGACCCATCGGCGGCGTCCGAGTCGGCCGCATCGACGGCGAGTGGACGCTCAATCCCACGTTCCAGGACCTTGAGCTGAGCGATCTCGATCTGGTCGTTGCCGGCACGCGGGACGCCATTCTGATGGTCGAGGCTGGCGCGAAGGAAGTAACCGAAGACGAGCTCCTGGAGGCGCTCGAGGTAGCCCAGAAGGCCAACGTCCAGCTGATCGAATTCCAGGACAGCCTCAGGGCATCGGCCGGCGTGCCGAAGCGCGAGGTCGTGCCGCACGTGGTCGAGCCCGAAGTGGAGCAACGAGTACGGGCGGCCGCGGGACAGCGTCTCTCCGACGCGGTCCGCAACGCCGACAAACACGCGCGAGAAGACGCCGTAGCCGCCGTCAAGACGGCGGTAATGGATGAAATCGTCACGGAGGAAGGCCCAAGCCACGCCGACGTCGCCAAGCTCCTCTACAAGATAGAGAAAGAACAGGTCAGAAAGATGATTCTGACGGAGGGCGTGCGTCCTGACGGTCGCGCCACCGACGAGATCAGGCCCATTAGCTGTTCGGTCGCCATGCTGCCCCGAACGCATGGGTCGGGCCTCTTCACGCGCGGCCAGACGCAGGTTCTCTCAGTCGTGACGCTGGGCACGGTGAGTGAGAACCAGCGAATCGACGGACTCGGCATCGAGGAGTACAAGCGTTTCCTGCACCACTACAACTTCCCGCCGTTCTGCACCGGCGAGGCCGGCTTCCTGCGCGGCCCGCGTCGGCGCGAGATCGGCCACGGAGCTCTCGTGGAGCGGGCGTTGGTGCCTATCCTGCCGCTGGAGGAGGACTTTCCCTACACGATCAGGATCGTCTCTGAGGTCCTGGAGTCCAACGGCAGCTCGTCGATGGCTAGTGTCTGCGGCTCCACGCTTGGGATGATGGACGCCGGCATCCCTGTCACCGCACCGGTCGCCGGAATCGCCATGGGTTTGATCAAGGAAAGCGAAGAGGTGGCCATTCTCTCCGACATTCAGGGGATCGAGGACGCGCTCGGCGACATGGATTTCAAAGTGGCGGGCACCGCCAAGGGGATTACGGCACTGCAGATGGATATGAAGGTCGCCGGCGTCGGACGCTCCACCCTGGCTCGGGCTCTCGAGCAGGCGCGCCAAGGCCGCATGTTCATTCTCGAGAAGATGCTGGCCGTCCTTCCGCGCCCGCGTGACATGATGTCCGAGTTTGCCCCGAGGATCCTGACCATTCAAGTCCCGGTCGACAAGATCCGCGACGTGATCGGACCGGGTGGTCGCATGATCCGCAGCATCATTGAGGAGACCGGCGCCGACATCGACATTCAAGATGACGGTACCGTCTTCATCAGCTCCAAGGACCATCCCGGCGGAGAGCGCGCCAAGCAGATAGTGGAGAACTTGACCAAAGAGGTAGAGCCCGGAGAGAAGTACCGCGGCCACGTCACGCGCCTCATGCCGTTCGGCGCCTTCGTAGAGATACTGCCGGGCAAAGAGGGTCTCGTGCACATCTCCCGGCTTGCGAAGGAGCGCGTGGCGAAAGTGGAAGACGTCGTCAACGTCGGAGATGAGATTGACGTGGAGGTCGTCGAGATCGACCGACAGAACCGCATCAACCTGACGGTTGCCGGGGTGGAGGCCAAACCGATGCCCGAGCGCCGCGACCGCCGTCCCGGTGGACCGCCGCGCGGAGGCGGAGACCGAGCGCGTCGCAGATAATGTTCTTCGACAAGACCGTCCTTCCAAGCGGCATAACGATCGTCACAGAGTCGATGGAGCGTGTTCGCTCCGTCGCTCTTGGCTTCTGGGTGGGCGTGGGTTCGCGAGACGAGCCCCCAGGCCTGGCGGGGATGAGCCACTTCATCGAGCACCTGCTCTTCAAAGGAACGAAGACCCGGACCGCCAAGGACATCTCGGCCACGTTCGACGGGCTGGGCGCGGAGCTGAATGCGTTCACGGCGAAGGAGTACACGTGCTACTACGCGCGTTTTCTCGACGAACACCTCCCGATCGCCGTCGACGTGCTCACCGACATGCTCGAAGAGACGCTCTTCGCCGACGAGCACGTTCGCTCTGAGCGAGAAGTCATCCTCGAGGAGATCCACCTCCACGAAGACACCCCCGACGAGCAGATTCACGACCTGTTTGCGCAGACCGTATTCTCGGGACATCCGCTGGGTGCGCCGATTCTCGGTCACGCCGAGTCGGTCGCCGGATTCGCACGGGGGGACGTGGTCGGGTACTACTCCGACACGTATGTGCCCGACCGGCTCGTAGTCGCGGCCGCCGGGAACGTGCGCCACGCTGAGCTGGTAGATCTCGTCGGGGAGCGGCTTCGTCTCAGCACCGAGCCCGGCGGCAAGCGCAAGGAGGTCGTGCCTCCTCCGGCCGGCGAAGTCATGGTCCGGACGAAGCAGACCGAGCAGGCCCACATCTGCTGCGGCGGACTCGCGCTCGACGCGCGCCACCAAGACAGATTCGTGCTTAGCGTCCTCGACACGATTCTCGGCGGCGGGATGAGTGCCCGCCTCTTTCAGGAAATACGGGAGAAGAAAGGCCTGGCGTACTCCGTCTACTCCTACCATTCGCTCTTTTCGGAGACAGGCCTATTCGTCGTCTATGCAGGGACGAGACCCTCCAACGCTGAAGAGGTCATCCGATTGATCCAGGCCGAGTTCGCGAGCATCCGCGAGGCAGTACCCGAAGACGAACTGGCGAAGGCGAAGGATCACATCAAGGGCCAGCTCGTCCTCAGCCTGGAGTCGACGCGAAGCAGGATGACGCGGCTGGGCAAGTCCGAGCTGACGCAGGGGGAGATACTCTCTCTCGATGAGCTGGTCGCTCGGATCGACAAGGTGAGCGCAGCCGATGTCGTGCGCGTCGCCGAGCAGCTCCTCACGCCGGACCGCAGTGTCCTTGCGGTGATCGGGCCGTTTGGGGCCGATAAGCTCGCTCATCTGATGGGATAGGGGGAACGGATGATGATCAGGGTATGCGTTTCAGGGGCAGCGGGCAAGATGGGTCAGGAGGTCGCGCGCGCCGTGGCCGCCGACCCGGACCTTGCCCTGGTCGGGTGTGCCGATCCGGCCGGAAGCGGCCAACCCATGTCCTCCTTCGGCATCTCGTCAAACGCGGTGTGCCTCTCCAATATTAGCGAGTGCATCGCCACGGACCGACCCGATGTCATCGTGGACTTCACGGCGCCGGGCGTCGTGATGACCAACATCAAGATCGGCTTGGAGGCCGGGGTCCACATGGTTGTGGGCACGACCGGGATCGAGCCGGCCGACTTGGCCGTCTTCGAGCCGGTCATGCGCCAGACGGGCGCCAACCTCCTGGTGGCGCCGAACTTCGCGGTTGGAGCCATCCTGATGATGCGTTTCGCGCAGCAGGCGGCAAGGTATTTCCCCGACGCGGAGATCGTCGAGCTGCACCATAACGCAAAGGCCGACGCGCCGTCGGGTACCTCACTGAAGACGGCCGCGCACATTGCCGAGGGGCGCGCGTCCGCGCCGGCGGGGAATCCGGGCGGCACGGAGATGGTCCCGGGCGCGCGGGGAGCGGAGAGAGACGGTACGCGCATCCACAGCGTCCGCCTGCCGGGCCTCGTCGCGCACCAGGAGGTTCTCTTCGGCGGACAAGGCCAGACGCTCTCGATCCGCCACGACTCGATCGACCGGACGAGCTTCATGCCGGGAGTGGTCATGGCGCTCAAAGCGGTGGGTGACAGGCCCGGCTTGACATTCGGCCTCGAGAACGTACTGCAGTAGCGCCGGAGCATGAGTGCTCCGGTTGGACCATAGTCAATGACGGAGACGGAAGAGTGGCACGACGCAAAGCGCGACTGCGCCTGATCCCGCTCGGCGGGCTGGGTGAGGTCGGCAAGAATATGCTTGTCGTTGAATACGGCGACGCCCTGCTCGTCGTCGACGCGGGACTCATGTTCCCCGAGGAAGAGATGCTCGGCATCGATCTGGTGCTGCCTGACTTCTCATACGTCCTCGAACGGGCCGATCAGGTCACCGGCATCATCCTCACACACGGCCACGAAGACCACACCGGCGCCCTTCCGTACGTGCTGAGAGAGCTGAGGGTGCCCGTCTACGGCACGCGCCTCACCCTCGGTCTTGTTCGCGGAAAGCTCGCCGAGCACAACCTCGGCAAGGTGCGGTTCAAGGAGATATCTCCGGGCAAGACGATACAGATCGGGCCCTTCACTCTCCGCTTCGTTTCAGTGAGCCATTCCATACCAGACGGTGTGGCCGTAGTGATAGATACGCCGGTGGGACGCATTATTCACAGCGGCGACTTCAAGATTGACCAGACGCCTCTTGACTCACGCGGGACCGATATCTGCTCCTTGGCGGCGCTCTCTAAGGACGGAGTGCTGGCGCTCCTATCCGACAGCACGAACGCCGAGGTCCCGGGACATGTTTCGCCGGAGCGCGCCGTCGGCAAGGTCCTCGACGACATCTTTCAGGACGCCGAAGGGCGCATCATCGTCGCCTCGTTTGCCTCACACATCCACCGTATGCAGCAGGTCGTGGATGTGGCGGCCCGCGCGGGCCGCAAGTTGGCCGTCGTCGGGCGCAGCATGGTCAACAACGTGGCAATCGCCTCGGAGCTGGGATACATGAACATCCCCGAGCACATGCTCTTCGACATCGAGGAGATGGCCAAGCACAATCCCTCCGAGATCTGCATCTTGTCGACCGGCAGCCAGGGAGAGCCGCTCTCGGCGCTGGCGAGAATGGCCGCGCACGAACACCGTCACGTTCGAATAGAGACCGGTGACACCGTCATCATCTCGGCCTCGCCGGTCCCCGGCAACGAAAAGGCCGTATCGCGCACTATCGATCGGCTGTTTCGGGCGGGCGCCGAGGTCTTCTACGAGTCGGTCTCGGGCGTCCACGTCTCCGGACACGGAGCGCAGCAAGAGCTGGCGATGATGATCGGAATCGTCAAACCGAAGTACTTCGTTCCGATCCACGGCGAATACAGGCACCTCAAGTACCACGCCAGACTCGCCGAAGGCGTCGGCATTCCGGCCGAGAACATCTTCGTGATGCAGAACGGCGACGTCATTGAGATGTCTCCGAAGAAGGCCGAGATCGTCGATCGAGTGCAGGCGGGCATGATTCTGGTCGACGGACTGGGGGTCGGAGACGTTGGGAACGTCGTCCTTCGCGACAGGCAGCAACTTGCGGAGGACGGCATCTTCATGGTCGTGGTGGCCATCAGCGCTCAGACGGGGGAGGTTGTCTCGCGACCGGAGATCATCAGCAGGGGCTTCGTCTACGTCAAGGAGGCCCAAGATCTCTTGGACGAAGCCCGGCTCCGCGTGGAGGAGCGACTGGCGCTCACGGCCAAGGAGCAAATCACCGACTGGGGCCTGCTCAAGGCCGACGTCCGCAACGCTCTTTCGCAGTTCCTCTACGATGAGACGGGCAGGAGACCGATGATCCTTCCCGTTGTGGTGGAGGTATAGGTGACGATCGCGCAGGCGATCCTGCTCGGAGCCCTTCAGGGGGCCACTGAGTTTCTGCCGATCTCCAGCTCCGGCCACCTGGTCATCTTCCCCGCGCTGTTGGGATGGAGGGAGCCCTCCGTCGCCTTCGACGTTCTCCTGCATGTGGGGACGCTCACGGCGGTGCTGCTCTACTTCCGCGGCGATCTTATCTCACTGGGGGCCGGGACGCTCAAGGAGATCAGAGCACGGAAGATCGGGGCCGACGCTCGGCTTCTCCTTCTCCTTCTCGTCGCCACCATTCCGGCCGGAGTTGCCGGCCTTCTGCTCAAGGACCTCTTCGAGGGGCTCTTCTCGCGCCCGGTGGCCGCCGGAGGCTTTCTCCTGGTCACCGCGGCCGTGATGCTTCTCGCCGACCGATTCGGCACGGGGGCCTTCGGTGTTGACCAGCTTAGGGCACCCGGCGCCGCGCTCATCGGTCTTGCCCAGGCCGTTGCGATAGCTCCCGGCATCTCTCGCTCAGGCTCGACTATCTCCGCCGGCATGCTTCTGGGGATGGAGCGGCGCGCTGCCGCGCGGTTCTCGTTCCTGCTCCTGATACCGATTACCGTGGGAAGCGCACTGCTGAAGCTGAAGGACCTGTCCGTCGGCGAGGTGGCTCCAGGGCCGGTTCTCGCCGGCTTCGCGGCCGCGACGGTTGTGGGCTATGGATGCATCGCGTTCCTGCTGGAGTACCTCGGTAGCCACAGGCTGCGCGCATTTGCCGCCTACTGCGCCGCGGCGGGAGCTTTCACAATCGGATTCTTCCTGCTAAAGTCATAACAGCGCTTTCTTCCTGTCGGGGTCATAGTCGTAGTCACAGGTGAAGCAGATGGGGAAGAAGAAACCCGCCAAGTCCGGGAGGCCCTCCGCCGCCGGCACCAACCTCCACGAGGTCTACGGAATAGCCTTCATTGTCGTCGGTCTACTCATCGGCACCGCCATGATCACCAAGGACTCCGGATTCATCACCGCCTCAATCGCGCTCGCGCTGAGATGGACCTTCGGCGTCGGGGCCTACCTGTTCCCGCTCGGCCTTCTCGTCTGGGGCGGCACCTTCTTCATCAAGCGCTACGAGATAACCGTGGAGCGCGTCGGCATCGGGCTTGCGCTCGCGCTGGCCGCATTCGTTGGAATCCGCCACCTGTCCGTGCCGCTACCCCAAACGTTCGCGATTGGCTCCATGCTGACGGGGGGCGGCGTCATAGGAGCATGTCTCGTCTATGTCATGCGTGCCGCGCTTGGACAGATCGGCGCCGCAATCGCTTTGTGCGGGCTGCTCGTCGTGGGAACGCTTCTCGCGACGGATGTTTCGATCAGCCAAACGCTCCGCTCGCTCGTCGATCTTGTCCGGTCGGCTCCGGAGCCCGCACAAGAGAAGAAGTCGAAGGCCCGCCGCGCCAAGACGCCCGACAACGTCGTCAAGCTCCGCCCGGTGCGTCAGGTTGAGCGAGAGACCGAGGTGACGCAGATCAAGGAGCCGGAATTCTCCGACGTCGAGGTTTCGCGCAAGACCGAACAGCTTCCGCTGCCGGTGGAGGCGAACGGCGACGGTGCCTACGTGGTACCTCCGCTGTCGATGCTGCGGACGACGGCTCCGAGCAAGAGCGGCTCGCGGCGCGGCGCTAAGGAGCAGCAGGAGATACTCGAGGCAACGCTGGCAAACTTCGACGTCGACGCGACGGTCAGCGAGGCCATCAAGGGCCCGACGGTGACCCGATTCGAGATACGTCTCGCCAGCGGTGTGAAGGTCAACCGCATCCTCACGCTCGCCGATGACCTCGCCTTGGCTCTGGCCGTCGCCGACATTCGCATCCTTGCCCCCATCCCCGGCAAGAGCGCCGTCGGCATCGAGGTGCCGAATGAGTACCGCGAGCTAGTAACTTTGGGCGACGTCCTGACGAGCGAGAAGGCGACGACCAATCCGAGTCCTCTCGCCATTGCGATAGGCAAGGACAACGCCGGCCAGCCGGTGCTCGCGGACTTGGGTGACATGCCGCACCTGTTGATCGCCGGAGCGACCGGATCCGGCAAGAGCATCTGCATCAACTCCATCCTGATGTCCCTCCTGATGCGGGCGACGCCGCAAAAGGTACGGATGATCCTCGTCGACCCCAAACAGATAGAGCTGAACCTCTTCAACGAGCTGCCGCACTTGTTGGCCCCCGTTGTGAAGAACGCCAAGCAGGCGCCGACCGCGCTGGCCTGGGCAGTGGGGGAGATGGAGTCGCGTCTAGAGATACTCGGCGAGGCCGGCACGCGCAACATCGACGGCTACAATTCGCTCGTGCAGAAGGGCAGCCCCAGAGTCGCCGATGCCGAGCCGATGCCCTACATCGTCATCATCATCGATGAGCTTGCCGACCTCATCATGGTCGCTTCCGGAGAAGTTGAAGACGCCATATGTCGCCTGGCGCAGCTGGCCCGCGCGGTGGGCATCCATCTCATCGTTGCCACGCAGCGTCCGAGCGCGGACATAATCACCGGTCTCATCAAGGCGAACATCACCACTCGGATAGCCTTCGAGGTGTCCAGCCAGATCGATTCACGCGTCATTCTGGACCAGCCCGGCGCAGAGAAGCTCGTCGGAAAAGGCGACATGCTCTTTAGCTCCACCGCCACGCCGAAGCCGCGGCGCATCCAGGGCTGCATGGTCACGGAGCATGAGATCGAGCAGGTCACTGAGTTCATCACACGCCAAGGTAAGCCGGAGTACCGTGAGGACGTCCTCGCCGAAAAGAAGGGCAAGTTCGGCTACGACTACGACGACGAGCTGCTCGAGAGAGCGATGGAAATCGTCGTGACGACCCAGCAGGCATCAGTTTCGATGCTTCAGCGGCGCCTGCGCGTAGGCTACTCTCGCGCCGCTCGTATCATGGACATGCTTGAGGAGAAAGGTGTCGTCGGACCGCACGAAGGTGCGAAGCCCCGCAGCATCCTTATCGACGAAGAGGATCTGCAGCGCATCGTTCAGTCCGAGGGCTAAGGCCGGGCGCTTGGCGTGACCCCGGGTGGGTAGAACGACAGAGAATCCCCCGTCGAGACGGAGTCGCATGTGAGTTCAATTGGAGAACTGCTCGCCGCCGAGCGGGAACGCAAAGGCAAGAGCATCCAAGATGTCGAGCGCGCCCTGAAGATACGGGCAAAGTACGTCGAGGCTCTGGAGGCCGACGACTTTGATGCGATTCCCGGCGATGCATACGTGACGGGGTTCATCAAAGTCTACTGCGAGTTCTTGGGGATCGATCCGACGCCGCTCATCGACGGATACCGCGACGGGCATGAGCGACCTCGCCTCACGATGCCGCAGCCCGTGATGTCCGCCCGCAACGAGCACCCCCGCATCCCACGCATCCTCTGGATTGCGCTGCTCGCCATCGCGGCCGTTGCCTTCACGGGTTGGCTAGGCATGAGTTTGGTTTCCGCACTCAAACCCTCGACGCCGACCCCTGAGCAGACAACGACGGTCGTTGCCGAGCCGACAAGGACCGTCTCCCCGCCGAAGCCCGCCCCGCAGCCGGTCAAGAAGACCGCGCGACCCTTCACGATGAAGGTCGTGGCCTCTGCAGAGCACTGGCTGTCGGTGACGGTTGACGGGCGCAAGGCCTACGACGACAATCTGGCGGCCGGACAGGCAATGACGTGGCGCGTCCGGAAGACAATCGTGCTGCGCACGGACGCACCTGAGCTCTTCAAGCTCTGGCGCAACGGCAAGTACGCAGGCTCCCTCGGAACGGGATTCGCGCTGCAGACAAGACGCTTCAAGGCCCTTGTGAAGTAGGAGGTTGCGTGGCAAAGGACAGCTCTTTCGACATCGTCTCACAGATAGATCTGCAAGAAGTCGACAATGCCGTCAATCAAGCGACCAGGGAGATCTCCACCCGGTACGACTTCAAGGGTACCGGCACGCAGATCTCCTTCGACCGCCCGGCGGCGCGCATCGCCGTCACGTCGACCGATGATTTCTACGTCAAAAGCGCCGTCGACGTGCTGCAATCGAAACTGGTCAAGCGCAGGATCGACCTCAAGGCCCTTTCCTACAGCAAGATCGAGCAGGCGGCGGCCAGCACCTCTCGGCAGGAGATCG
>DYIV01000042.1:0-4261 GCA_020723435.1 Slackia heliotrinireducens
CGATCTCCATGTGCAGCAGGCCCAGGAAGCCGCAGCGGAAGCCGAAGCCCAGCGCGTGCGAGTTCTCCGGTTCGAAGACGAGCGCCGCATCGTTGAGACGCAGCTTCTCCAGCGCCTCGCGCAGGGCGTCGTACTCGCCGCCGTCGATCGGAAAGAGACCACAGAAGACCATCGGCTTGGCCTCGCGGTAGCCCGCGACCGGCTCGGCGGTGGGATGCTTCGCGTCGGTGAGCGTATCACCCACCTTGAGCTGCTGGACGTCCTTCACGCCCGTGATGACGTAGCCGACCTCCCCCGCCGACAGCTCCCCGGTGGGCTCGAAGAAGGGCCGCCTGACGCCGACCTCCTCGACATCGGCGATGTGGCCGGTGGCCATCGCTCGGATCTTCTGTCCCCTCTTTATCGCGCCGTCGATCACGCGCACGAAGACGATGACGCCCCGGTAGGAGTCGTAGACCGAGTCGAAGATGAGCACCTTGGTCGGCGCGTCGGCGTCGCCGGTTGGCGGTGGCACCTCTTCGACCAGAGCCTCGAGCACGCCCTCGACGCCCACGCCGGTCTTGGCACTGACTTCCAGGGCTTTGGAGGCGTCGACGAGCAGCCCCTCCTCGATCTCATGCTTCGTCTTGGCCACGTCGGCGGCGGGCAGATCGATCTTGTTGATGACCGGCAGAATTACGAGGTCGTTCTCTTGCGCGAGGAAGGCGTTGGCGACGGTCTGCGCCTCGACGCCTTGGGCGGCGTCGACGACAAGCAGAACGCCCTCGCACGCCGACAGGCTCCGGGAGACCTCGTAGCTGAAGTCGACGTGGCCGGGTGTGTCGATGAGGTTGAGCGTGTACGTCTTGCCGTCGGCGGCGGTGTGAAAGATGCGCACGGCCTGGGCTTTGATGGTGATGCCCCGCTCGCGCTCCAGGTCCATGGTGTCGAGGACCTGGTCGTGCATCTGCCGCTCGGTGAGGGCATGCGTTAGCTCCAGCAACCGGTCGGCAAGCGTCGACTTGCCGTGGTCGATGTGGGCGATGATCGAGAAGTTGCGGATGAGGCTTGGATCGGTCACAGCGGATAGTATACCAGCCGAAGCGGTGAGGCGGGATGGCGATGGGCCGAGAACTCGCTGGCAGAAGGGACCAAGGACGGTGTGGCGAAAAGCCGCATATGCGAAAGCAGCAGCCTGTGTGTGGGGACTACGCAGACTGCACAAACGTTGTTAGCACGGCCTTGCTCGAGAGGACCATTGGAGGCGTGCAAAGAGGAAGCCGGTGGACAAGGGACAAGCCATTCGTAAAGACACGCGCCAGCTGATGGTTGGCATACTTGCGACGCTTAGCGGAGCTGCGGTGCTAGCCATCTTGGGAACGGCATTGGAGGCCCTCCGTGAACCGCTCACGCTTCCGCTCTGGGGTTGCTTGACGGTCTTGACCCTCGTGCTAATCCTGTGCTGGGGAGTCATCTACGTTGCACAGAGGCACCACCGACGCCGAGTCGACGACTATGAGGAACAGCTGCAGCAGGCGGAATGTGCCCGAGTCGAATTCGAGGGCGAACGCGAGGGAGCCCTCAAGGATCGAATCAGTGACCTGGAGGAGGAGATCCGCTTGCGAGACCAGATGACGCTGGTCGATGGGCTCTGCTACCGCCTGCACACCTTGAGTGGATGGCCGTGCTAACCAGCGCGTCAACCTGGCAAGGCTCGACTCCAAACAGTGCGCTCACCGCGATGTCGATGCGGTCTCGGCTTGCAGATTACGCGCCACCTGTTGGACGGACGGATCCGGACCAGCTCAAACGCACGAACCGGAGACCCATGAGGGCAGTAGTGTGCACGGGCTATGGACCGCCGGACGTACTTGAACTCAGGGACGTGGTCCGGCCCGTTCCCAAGAACGATGAAGTGCTGGTCCGGATTCGCGCCACGACAGTGACCGCCGCCGATTGCGAGCTGCGGAGATTCGACCTCCCTTCTTGGGTCTGGGTGCCCATGAGGCTGTGGTCCGGCATCCGCAGGCCACGGCAACCCGTGTTCGGGCACGAGCTTGCCGGTGACGTCGATTCGGTAGGCAAGGATGTCGGGTCGCTTAGGAGGGGCGACCGGGTCTTCGCGGCAACGGGCATCGGCCTGGGAGCTCACGCGGAGTACATCTGCCTGCGCGAGAACCCCGAGGACGGGGCGATCACAACGATGCCGGCGAACCTGAACTGCGAGGAGGCCGCGGCTGTGCCCTACGGGGCAGGCGAGGCCTCGGAGTTCCTGAGGAAGGCCGACGTCCGGAGCGGACAGAGGGTCCTGGTCAACGGAGCGGGAGGGAGCTTCGGCACGTTCGCGGTCCAACTCGCCAAGGTCCTCGGGGCTCACGTGACCGCGGTGGACAGTGCGCCGAAGCTGGAGATGCTGCGCGCGATCGGTGCACATCGCGTCGTCGACTACTCCCAGGATGACTTCACCGACAGCCCTGAGACCTACGACGTCATCTTCGACGTAGTCCGCAACACACCGTCTGGTCGCATGGTGAGGATGCTGACCGAGAACGGATGCCTACTCATGGCCAATCCTGGGTTCTTGCAGCTCATCGGCGCAATGTGGGCGTCGAGGGGGACTAGGAAGCGGGTCGTGTTCGGGGCATCGAGTGGAACGAGCGAGGACCTGGCCCACCTGCGGGACTTGGTCGAGGCTGGGAAGCTGCGCCCGGTCATCGACCGGCGCTTCCCGCTGGAGCAGATGGCCGAGGCACATCGGTACGCTGAGACCGGGCAGAAGCTGGGGAACGTCGTCGTCACCTTTGTGTAGTTGCGGGCGCGGTCGCCGCTGAAGCCGACATACGTTGGACTGAGGCACGCCCTGAGAGGAGGGAGCGCCATGAGAGCAGTAATCCAAACCGGTTACGGTTCGGCGGACGTAATGAAGCTCAAGGAGCTCGGGAAGCCCACGCCGGGGGATGGTGAGGTGCTCGTCCGCGTACTGGCGGCCTCCCTGGCCGCCGGCGAGTACTTCGGCATGAGAGGCAAGCCGTTCCCGATACGGATGTACATCGGGTTCCCCAAGCCCAAGAAGCACTTCGTCGTCGGGCTTGACTGCGCGGGGATCGTCGAAGCGGTCGGGCCGAACGTGAGCCGCTTCCAGGTGGGGGACGAGGTCTACGGCGAGTGCCGCGGCTCGTGCGCCGAGTACGCCCTAGCCAAGGAGGGCGGCCTCGCGCCGAAACCGGCGAACCTCTCGTTCGAGCAAGCCGCCGCCGTACCCACGTCCGCGTGCACGGCACTTCTCGGTCTCCGCGACCACGGTAAGGTCCAGCCCGGACAGAAGGTCCTCATCAACGGCGCGTCGGGGGGAGTGGGACCGTTCGCCGTGCAGATCGCCAAGGCGCTCGGCGCCGAAGTCACCGGCGTGTGCAGCACGAGGAACGTGGAGATGGTCCGCTCGATCGGCGCGGACTACGTCATCGACTACACCAAGGAGGACTTCACCAAAGGGGACGCGCGCTACGACGTGATCATGGACAACGTCGGGAGCCACTCGCTGTCGGCCACGCGCCGCGTCCTGACTCCCAATGGGCTCCACGTTCCGAGTAGCGGTCACGCCGGCATGGGCTGGGTCATCGCCGCGTCGCTGGCCGGGCTCTTCGTACGTCAGCAGGCGGCTCCCTTCGTCGCAGTCACGACCACCGAGAGCCTGCTCGCGCTCAATGACCTCATCGGGGCCGGCACGGTCGCGCCGGTCATCGACCGGACGTTCCGGCTCGGCGAGACCGCCGAGGCGTTCGCCTATCTGGACGAGGGGCACGCGCGTGGCAAGGTCGTCATCGCCGTCTGAGAGTGGATGACCGACCCGGGCGCCGTCCAACAACGGCATCGAGCGGACGCCGCGAGCGCTAGACTGATGAACGGTGCGGGCCGCTGCTCATGCCAGACACGTTGGGCGACAACAACGAGGGGGTCAAGGATGGATCACGTGAGTCTGGCGCGGACGATCTTGCGCTGCCTGGGCCTGGCTTCAATCATCGCCAGCATCTTCTACGGAGGCAACGCGCTGATCACAACTCTCGAGGGTGGCTCTGGCTCGGCGGTGATTGCAGCGCTCGTTGCAGTTCTGCCGGGTGCCGTGGGAGGCTTGGCCACCTTTCTCTTGGCCGGTCCGTTGAGCCGATTGGCGGCCAGTGGCCCGGAGTAGGTGTCGCCCAACCAGCGCGTCGCGGTGTAGGGTTGACATAGGAGCAACGGGCCGACGCGGTGGAGTGTGTGCGGTAGCTGAGGCAAGTGGCGC
>DYIV01000042.1:4271-18948 GCA_020723435.1 Slackia heliotrinireducens
CGCGGCTGAAGCGCCGGCCATCGGACAGACGGGAAAGGCAACAGGTGCTCGCGCTGTTAGTTCGATCACGACTCGTCGAGGATCCGCTCCAGCCCGTCGAGGATGATCTCGAGCCCGAAGTCGAAGTCGGCCTCGGCGTCGTAGCCAACCTGCATCGCATGCGACGCCATCCTGTGCAGGTGCGGGTACGTCTCGGCGGGTATGGACGCCACTATCTCCTCGGCCCTCTCCTCGGGTGAGGCATCGCTGCCAGCCGAGAAGTTGAATTGCTGGATGCCGAAGCCATAGATGTAGCTGTCGAGCAGCGAGAAGGCGCGCGCCGCGCCGTCTATCGAGAAGCCCGCTCGTATCAGCGTACCAAGCACCCAGTCGAGGTAGCGCAGTCTTGACGGACCGCTTGACTCGCGCGAATCGAGGAGCAGCGGCGCCCAGGGATGGCGGCCGAAGATCTGATGAGCGGAGACTGCTCGGCGGCGCATTGCCTCGCGCCAGTGGTCGACGTCATCCGGCAGGTCGAACTGCTCGACCACGAGATCAACCATCCCATCGAGGATGTCGTCCTTGTTCGCGACGTGGTTGTAGAGCGACATCGCTTCCACATTGAGCCTCGACGCCACCTCGCGCATGGTGACCGCGCCGACCCCGCGCTCGTCGGCGATTTCCACCGCTGCGACGAGGATTCGATCTCGATTCACGCGAAGGCGCGATCTGGGCTGTCCGGCGCGTCTGCGAGTCTTCTTGGCCA
This sequence comes from Slackia heliotrinireducens, assembly GCA_020723435.1. Taxonomy (GTDB): domain Bacteria; phylum Actinomycetota; class Aquicultoria; order DYIV01; family DYIV01; genus DYIV01. The sequence goes on from DYIV01000042.1 coordinate 5,017, forward strand.
TTCTCCCTCCAGGGGCTTGACATACTTACTAAGTAAGTGTCATACTGCCCGTGCTTACTAAGTAAGTATAGCGTTCATGGCCGGGCGCGCAAGAGCGCCGTGGCCCCTCAAGGGGAGGATTCAAATGGAAACGTTGACTCGCAATGACGCCAGGCGGCAAAAAGCAGGAGGCATGGCGGCGCTCTATCTCGCGCTCGCGTTGCTCGCCGCGATTCCCTACTTCCTGCTCGTAGTCGACTACCCCGGTGCGAAAACCGCCGCGGACAAGGTCGCGCTCGTCGTCGGCAACTACCCGAGCATGTACGCGATGTATCTCGCCACCTATGTACTCTTCGGGATCGCGCTTGGCGTGCTGGCGCTCGCGCTGCACGACAGGCTGCAGGCCCACGCGCCCTCCACGGTGCGTATCGGCACCGCCATAGGTCTCCTGTGGTCGTTCGCCCTCGTGGCTTGCGGGATGGTCTTCACGTACGGGATGACCACCGTCGTGGCGCTGGCCAAGACGGACCTGGCGCAGGCCCGACTCACATGGCAGGCGATCGAGCCGGTCGCGCTGGGGCTAGGCGGAGCCGGCGGCGAGGTCCTCGGCGGGCTGTGGGTCTTGCTGGTGAGCTGCGTTGCTCTGCGAAGCGGCGCGCTGCCGAAGGCCCTCGACTGGCTCGGTGTCGTCATCGGTGTGGTCGGCCTCGCCACGGTCGTACCGTCGCTGCACGATGCCGCCATCGCGTTCGGGCTGCTGCAGATCGTCTGGTTCGTGTGGGTTGGTGTGACTCTTGTGACGACGAAGGCGACGGCAGCCGCTCCGGACCGCCTCGCGCGAGCAAGTGCCGCACAGGCAGGGATAGTACTGGGGCAAGGCTAGGCTCGGCAAATACGAACCCGGATCTCGCATAGTGCGCTTCCGGCATGTGTTTGCCGAAAGGAGACTCGTCAGACGCGCTCAAGAATGGGGTGGAGGATGAATATGAACGGACGGACCGCCGGAATGCCAAGCATACAGGCAAGACTTTCAACATTGTGGATAGTGGTCATGCTCCTCATACTCTCTGCGGATATCTTCGGCTTCATGATTCCGGGAGCCTTGGAAGGAATAATCTCGGGCACAGGGCCGATTCAGGTCACTCAAGAGCTGATGCTGGTATTCGCAGCAGTGCTCACGATCCCGATCGTCATGGTCTACCTCTCTCGGGTCCTGAGGTACGAGGCGAGTCGCTGGGCCAACATCATCGCAGCTGTGATCACCATTCTGTTCGTCATCGGGGGTGGGTCACCCTATCTTCACTACTACTTCTTCGCGTCCGTCGAGATCGCATGCATGCTGCTGATCATCTGGTACGCGTGGAAGTGGCGTAGCCCTGATGGCTCGCCGATCCCCGCTGTCGGGGTTCGACGTCGAAGGATGACCGCGCCTGCCCAACAAGCGGACGGCGTCAGCTTGAATTAGCTGTTGGGGCGTGGGCCGCCGCTCATGCGCAGCACGTTCGGACCACCCTACTGCACCGCGCAGTCGCAATCGCGCCACTACTCGTGTCACGGATTCGCACGCGAACACTCGCAGGATGCGGACTTCTGACGTGTAACCGAGACAGCGGAGAGTCCAACCGCAGCATCGAACCGACGGTGTTCGCCACGACGGCAGACCCTGGCCACTTGGCGAGGCAGAAGACCCCCAACCTGACCAGCTCGAAGTCCACCCTGATGCATGGCGCTTCGCGTACGGCGCTGACCCACAATGAACACGGCCGAATGCAACGCACAAGAAGGGGTTGGCATGAATACAAACAGAAAGACCGCCATCATCGTGGGAGTTCTATACATCATTGGAACGGTTGCGGGCGTTCTAAGCATGATCGTCACGTGGGGCCTCTTGGACGCTCCCGACTATCTCAACGTGCTGGCCTCAAGTGCAGACCGTGTCCAGTTGGGAGCCCTCCTCGTGCTGGTCATGGGTGTCGCACTTGCCTTGGTTCCGGCGATGATGTTTCCGATCCTCAAGAGACAGAACGAGGCACTGGCTGTCGGGTATGTCATCTTCAGGGGGGCGCTGGAGACACTGACTTATGTTGGAGTGGCGACTTGCTGGCTTCTACTGGTCGTAGTCGCCCGGCGATACACGGACTCCGGAGCTGCGATCGCTTCCCAGTTTCAGAGTCTCGGGATTCTGTTGGTCAAAGCACAGGATCCGATCATCATCGCAGTCCAGAACATCTTCTTCAGCCTCGGCGCCCTGATCTTCTACTACCTGTTGTATCGAGCGAGACTCATTCCACGATGGATGTCCGGCTGGGGGATTGTTGGGGCCATGATGTACTTGGCCGCGGGCGTGATCGCCGTGTTCAGCACGAATCTGGTGATCCTGCTGCTCCCACTTGCCCTGCAAGAAATGGTGATGGCGGTATGGCTGATCGTGAAGGGCTTCAACCCGGCAGCCGTCCTGCAAGCGAAACAGGCGTAGTCGGAGGCCTGCATTATGAAAGCCGTTGTTTACAAACAGTACGGCCCGCCGGAAGTCCTTGAACTCACAGATGTGCCCAAACCTATCCCCAAGGACAGAGAAGTGCTGGTGAGGATCCACGCGACCACCGTCACCGTTGGGGACAGCCGAATGCGCAGTTTCGCCGTCCCACCGCGGGAATGGCTCTTTGCGCGCCTGTACCTCGGTGTCACCAAACCCCGCAGGCCCCTCCTGGGCATGGAAATGGCGGGGGTGGTTGAAACCGCAGGCAGACAGGTTACTCGCTTCAAGCCCGGCGACGCGGTCTTTGCCTCCACCTTCGAGGTGGGTTTTGGCGGCTACGCCGAGTACAAGTGTATGCCCGAAGGGGGGCTGCTGGCGCACAAACCGGCCAATCTCAGCTTTGGGGAGGCGGCCGCCGCGGTGGGCGGGGGGATGACCGCCTTGCGCTGTCTTCAAAGAGGCAGAATCCGGCCCGGGCAAGAGGTCCTGGTCTACGGCGCATCCGGAGCCGTCGGCACCAACGCCGTCCAGCTTGCCCAGAATCTGTTTGGCGCGGAAGTCACCGGCGTATGCAGCGCCGCGAATCTCGAACTGGTCAAGTCCCTGGGGGCGACCAGGGTGTTGGACTATGCTCGGCAGGATTTCACGCAAACGTGTGAACCGTATGATGTCGTTTTCGACGCGGTAGCCAAAGTCCCGCCTGTCCAGGCCCGCAGGGCCCTCAAGAAGACGGGAATCTACCTGAACGTCCACCGCGACGCTCACGCCAAGCCAAAGGGCAGTAGGATGAATGAACTGCTCATGCTCAAGGAGCTGCTCGAGGCCGGCAAGTTCAAACCGGTCATTGATCGGGTCTATCCGCTGCAGCAAATGGTCGAGGCCCACCGCTACGTGGATACGGGCCATAAGAAAGGCAATGTAGTCATAACCATGGAACATGGCAGGAAGACCTAACAACGGTTGCCGCCGGCGTTGCCCCGCTGCGCTTCGCGACGCGGCTGAACCCGAACGCTAGGCGGAGACCAGTGCGACCTGGAGGGAGATCGACATGCGAGCGGTGATCTGTTCGGCCTACGGCCCACCCGAAGTCTTGACGCTCGCGGACGTGCCAACGCCCACTCCCACGGCCGGCGAGGTGCGCATCCGCATTCGCGCGACCGCCGTAACCTCAAGCGACTGCTATGTGCGCGGATTGGACCTCGATCCCCGCTATCGCCTTCTTGCCCGACTCGCGCTCGGGTGGAAGGCGCCGCGACAGCCGATCCTCGGCATGGTCCTCTCCGGACAGATCGACGCCGTGGGATCGGGCGTGACGCGCTTCTCAGAAGGTGACGTAGTCTTCGGCTTTGACCGTCACCGATTCCGCACCTACGCCCAGTATGTGTGCTGGACGCAGGATGCCCTGCTGGTTTCCCGACCGGCGGACCTCACACACGAGGAGGCGGCCGCGATCCCCTACGGCGGACTGCTGGCGCTGCACTTCCTGCGTCGAGCCGAGGTTGCAGCCGGGCAGCACGTCCTGATCTACGGGGCCTCGGGCGCGGTCGGGACTTCACCGGTGCAGCTTGCGGCCAGGTTCGGCGCCCACGTCACGGGGGTGTGCGGCGCCTCCAACGTCGAGCTCGTACGCTCCTTGGGCGCCGAGCGCGTCATCGACTACACGAAAGAAGACTTCTCGGCCGGTAATCGACCGGGTCTATCCGCTCGAAGAGATCGTGGAGGCGCATCGATACGTGAGCGGAGGTCACAAGAAGGGCAACGTGATTGTCACCGTCGACTGAGCCGGGGGTAGTCGACCGTCCCTCCGAGATCGCATTGCGACTGCGTCGCAGACGTATCACGTTGGGATTCGTCACGCAACGGCCGGGCACACGCCATGCGTGGTCATGGGCAGTAAGCGTGGTCAGACGCGGTGGACCCTGCTAGTCTTCGTAGTATGCAACCGGCGTAGGAGCGACATGGGTCTTTGGCGACGTGACCGCCCGCGGGTGAATCGCATGCTCGACATGGATCGAGCGGAGGTGAGCCGAACGTACGCGGAGTATATGGGGGCCTTTTCGTTCCAGTATGACGCCGCGGTTCGCGCGATCCACAAGCGCTGTCCCTATGCCGGCGCCATCCTCGACGTTGGAACGGGGCCTGGATTCCTGCCCCCTCGACTAGCGCAGACGTATCCCGAGGCCCAGGTGACAGGCCTCGATGCCAGTCCGGAGATGCTGGCCATCGCACGTGGAAGGAGCGCGGGCGAAGGACTCGAGGACGGGGTTGCGTTCATTGAGGGCAGCGCCTATGCGATTCCGTTGCCCGACGAGAGCCACGATCTCGTTGTGGCGACCAACGCCATCCATAGTTTCGACGATCTCCACCAGTTCACGCGCGAGGCGCGGCGCGTCCTTCGACCGGGCGGTCATCTGATCGTGCTGGACGAACGCCGTGACGTCTCCTGGCCCGTCTACATCGCCTTGTGGGGCTCTACCCTGGCCCTTCGACTTCAACGCAAGCCATTGGATGGGATGGGTCCCGTGATACAGGGTTGCTACACAGCCATCGAGGTTGATGCGGCTCTTGCACACGCTGGCTTCGAGCGGCGTGGCGTGTCGACGCGAGCGGTCAGACTCGAGGCATGGGCCCAGGCTTGAGTGACAACCCTCCGCCACTCGTGACGCCTCCTGTTGGCATGGCTGTGAACGAATGACCCGCGGAGCGATGCGGGATACCTCGTCGTTGATGCGGCGTGATCAGCATACCCACAGAGCACATCCCCGATGTTTGACGCTGGCGCCGGCCGGTTGTACTGTTGATGTCGTGGCGGGTGCAAGGGAGCCGAAACATGGAGATACAACCTGTTCACGACTACACGGGCGCGCGGTATCCGAGCTTGGCCGAGTGGCGACCGGCCGCCAATCCGATGGATCGGGCTCGCGACCATGGACCTCATCCTACACCTCACTCACGATTGCCAGCTGGCGTGCACGTACTGCTATGGCGGGCACAAGCGTGCCTCGGCTATGTCATGGGACGTCGCGCGGCGTGCCATAGATCTCCTCTTTGACAAGCCACCCACCGAGCCGGCCGCGCAAATCGGCTTCTTCGGAGGCGAGCCGCTGCTGGAATTGCCGCTGCTCGGGCAGTGTATCGCCTATGCAGAGACCAGGCGGGCCGAGACCGGCAAGCCCTTCCGGCTAGCCATCACCACCAACGGGCTGGCTGTAAACGATGCGCTTGCGGGATGGCTTGAGTCGAAGGCGGTGGAGCCGACGCTTTCCTTCGACGGAGTGCAGGAGGCGCAGGATGCTTGCCGCCGCTTCCCCGCCGGAGAATCCAGTTTCGCCGATACGCGAAGGGCGATGACCGCCATGCAGCGGCACTTCCCGGACCTCGCGGTCTGTGCCGTCGTCAGCCCGGAGAACGTCCAAGACCTCCCCGCCAGCATCGACTTCTTCGTGGAATCGGGCATCCGGGCGCTGTTCCTCAATCCGAACTTCTTCGCGCAGTGGGATGACGAACAGCTCGCTCTCTGGCGCCGTGGTTACGAGCATGCGGCACGGCGTTTTGAAAATGAGTTCCGCAGCGGCCGCGCTTTTCACGTCAACTTCATCACCGCCAAGATCGTCACTCACCTGAAGGGCGGTTATGATCGATCGGATTGCTGCGACTTCGGTCAGAAGGAGATTGCCGTTGCGCCGAGCGGCAACATCTACCCGTGTCAACGGATGGTCGGTGAAGACACGGCAGAACTGGGCCTGATGGGGGATGTGTCTAGCGGCCTCAACGTAAGCACATGCAGAGAGCTTGCCTATGCTCGAGAGATTACCGGCGACGATTGTCTGCGCTGCGATCTTCGGCGTCGCTGCCGCAACTGGTGCTCCTGCGTGAACCATCGCCTCACGGGCCGATTCGACCGAACGGGAGCCCTCGTTTGCCTGCATGAGCGAATGGCAATCGAAATAGCGGACTCAGTGGCGTCGCGCCTGTTTGAAGAGAAGAACAAGACATTCATGGAGACGTTCTACTTGGAAGAGCAGATCGCTTCCGAGTGGGTTTGAATCATCGTAGCCCGCGCGCTCGCTCGGCAGCGGACACCGAGATCGGCATTCACTCCACCATGAGCTGGAGAAGCCTGCGGGCCGTGTTGCAGTTGCGGATCGTCATCTGTTGGTAGAGCGGTGTCCCGACGATCCTCAGCAACCGGCTCCTCGCCGCGTTCTTGCGATCCACGCGCCTGATGACCGCCCCGGGCACGTACCGCACGTCCTCCATCTCGGGATCGAAGTCGAGCCGATCGAGGATCGAGGGACGGTCCACTTCATCCCATAAGAACAGCACGTCGCACTTGGTTGTCTGGTCGTTGGTCCAGTCATCGGGCAGCGCATGAACCTCTTCTCTGAGCTGGTCTATGTCGCGCAGCAGCAGACTGACCGCGAAGCCGAAACGCTCCTCGATGGCTCCCTGGAGCACGCCGGCCAGTCGCGCGCGATCGGGAGTGTCCGTCGAGAAGATAACATTACCCGAGTTGATGTACGTCTTCACAGACGTCATGCCGGCCGCCTCGAAGACGACCTTCAGCGACCTCATGTCTACCTTGTTGCTCCCGCCGACGTTGATGCCACGGAGCAGCGCCACGTACGTCATGGTCCCAGTTTAGTTATGGTGCCTCCGGGCGCCAAGCCTCCTTCCTTGGCGCTGTCAGCTCAAATGTGCTAAGATACGCGCGTTTTTGAGCAAACCGAAAGGACTGTAGCGTGGCAAACATCAAGTCACAGGTGAAGAGGATTCGAACCGCGGAGCGGCAGCGGCAGCGTAACAAGGCGGTCACCAGCGAACTGAAGACCGAGATCCGCAAGTTCAACGAGGCGCAGGCCGAGGGCGACAAGGACGCCGCTTCGGCACAGCTCAAAGTTGCCTCGCGCAAGCTCGACAAAGCCGTATCGGCCGGTTCCATCCACAAGAACAACGCGGCCAACAGAAAGTCCGCCATGGCTAAGAAGCTAGAGGCGATGAAGTAGGTTTCGGGAGCCGTGGGCTCTGTGGTAACAAACGAGCCCGTCGCCGAAGAGGACTTGAGCGCACCAGACTCCCGCCACGAGCGGGAGTTTTGCTTTACTGGGCCAGCTCGACGACGAACTGCTCCAGCGCCGTGCGTAGCTCGGCGCGGCCCGTCTTGACCTGGAAGTCGATGTCGACCAGATGCGACACGATTGCGCGCAGCTGCCGCGTTGAGAAGTTGCGGCACTGATCGCGGTACTTGCCGGCCACGAACGGAATCGTCTTCAGCTCCCTGGCGATCGAGCCGGTGTTGGTCGTGCCCCTCTCAACGAGCGCCTTCGTCGCCAGAAGCATCCGCATGTGCTTGACGACCATGTGATAGATCGCCTGGACCGGCTCATTGCGGGCCACGAGGTTCTCAAGGGTCCGCAACGCCTTGCGGGCGTCACGGTTCCCGAGGCTGTCGGTGAGTTCGAAGATGGATGCCTGCGTGGTGGCGCTGAGCACCTCGTCCACGTCGTCGGTGTCGAGGCGCTCCTTCTCGTCATGGTAGAGGCAGATCTTGTCGATCTCGTTCTGGAGCCTCTCCAGGTCCTCCCCGATGACCTCGAAGATGCGCCCGGCCGCGGCGGGGGTCACCGTCTTGCCGTACTCGCCGAGGCGCTTGGCTATCCAGCCCGGGTACTCCGACTTCCTCGGCGGCTCGTACTCGTGAATGACGCCGTGCGCCTTCTGAACCGTCCGGTACAAGACGCTGTTCTTGGCCATCTTCTCCGCCACCAGAACCAGACAGGTCTCCGGGGCCGGATTGGCCACGTAGTCGGCGAGCACTCGCTGGCCGTCGGCGTTGATGTGGTGCACGTCGCGAATGACAACAAGGCGCTTTTCGCTCATGAAGGGTAGCGTCTGCGCCGCCGCGACTATCGCCTCCGGCTCGTCGACCCCTCCCCGGAAGATGTCGTGGTTGAAGTCGAGATCGGCGTGGTCGGCCAGGCGTCGCGTGAGACGAGCGACTGCCTCCTCGAGCAGCAGGCGCTCGCGACCGTAGATGAGATAGACCGGCTTGAGTTTGGCCAACTCGGACATGCCAGCCACGCTAGCAATACGGCCCGAGCGTGTCAAAGCCGCCCGTAGGCGGCTCCGACATCTTCCCGCAGGCCATGCCGAACCCCCAGGGCTAGCCGTCCATGGACAGCGACGGCTCCATGCGAACCGCCCCGCGCTCCTCGCGCTCGTCCCAAACGAAGCTGAGCGGAGACCGGCAGACGGAACACCTCTCCGTCTCCTCCTGAGTCGTCGCGTGGATGTTGCAGAAAGCGTTGCCGCACCTCGGGCAGAGCCCGAGCAGCTTGCCCACGATGCGCGCGTTCGGATTCTTGCGGCGGGTGCGCCGCGCGACGCCCTTCTCTGTCAACCCGCAGATGGCACACCGTGGTTCACAGGTCTCGGCCGTCTCCCCGTTAAACGACGAGTCCTCGCTCCTGGCGGAGCGCCTACCCAGAATACCCACCTCGAATACCCCTTCCCCCGTGGTCTCGTGTGGTTGTTCCCCCCGGCGCTCGAAGCGCCAACTGTTGTCGATGAGAATACAGGATTCCGCTTGGTTGTGCAAGGCTTCACATGACCGTTCACATGAGCACATGCGGGGCGCCGGCATCCCGGAAACAGCCCAACGTGGTCATCGCGCGGCGCTGAGGGAGTAACTGCGGCCGTCGGTGGATATCTCGATGGTCCCCGCCAGGTCCGTTCGGTAGACGCGTGCCCTCGTTTTCCGAAGACGGCGCAGCGTGCGCAGGCCGGGGTGGCCGAATGTGTTCTCCTTGCCGACACTGATGATAGCGATCGTGGGGCGGACCGCCCGCAGAAACCTCGATGTCGTGGCCCCGTTGCTGCCGTGGTGGGCGATCTTGAGCACGTCGGCCTCGACTTCGTCGCCCTGACGCAAGAGCGCCGCCTCACCCTCAGATTCCATGTCGCCTGGCAGCAGCGCCGCGAATGTCCCGTAGGACGCGCGCACAACCACCGAGTTGTTGTTCGAATCGGAGACACTCCCCTCAATCTTGCGACGGCCGGGTGACAGTATGAAAAGGCGCAGGCCATCGGAGAAGCTCACGCTGTGGCCCGCACAGACAAGCCGGACTCGCGATCCACGCCGGCGGAATCTGCCTGCGGCCATCGCCAGGCCTCGCGGCGAGATGTGTCGCGGCGCGAGGATTGTGCCGACCAGTACCACCGGCGCCAGGCGCTGGAGCCCGGCAACGTGATCGGCGTGGTCGTGGGTGATGACGAGCACGTCAATCTTGCGCACCCCTTCATTCGCCAGACCTCTCGTGAGCATCGACGGACTGGGTCCCCCATCCACCAGGACAGTCTCGTGCGAGGTCCTCAGCAGCGTCGCGTCGCCCTGGCCCACGTCGAGGAAGGTCACGCGCAGCTTCTGTCGGCCCGCCGGGGCGAGAGGGCTGTCGGCGCAGCTTCCTCCAGCGGCCGCGGCGACCAAGAGTACCGTGGCCAGGCCGATGCCGAGCGCCGTCCGATAGCGTGGTGGCCGATCCTCACCGCCGCCGCGGCGGCGCAGCACCCACCACACGCCGGCGTAGTAGGTGACGGCCTGGGCCGCGGAGGGAGCCCCCACGGTCACTGCCGCCAGCGGCAACTCAGCGAAGAAGTGCGACGCCGCGACCATGTAGCTTAGGATCCACCCGGCGACGGTGAGGACGAGCGTGCCCACGGGCGGCAGGATCGGCCAGATGAGCGCTCCGGCAAGACCGGTCGCCAGCGCGATGCCCGCCGCCGGCACAACGGCAAGATTGGCGGCGGGGGCGATCATCGACAGCTGGTTGAAGTAGACAGCCAGAAGCGGCGCCGTTCCCAGCTGCGACGACATAGTTGCCCCCACGCCGGTCTGCGCCCACGCCGGCAACCGCCGCAAGTACGGTTCGATCCTTGGACCCAGACCGACGATCGAGATGACGGCGCCGAAAGACAGCTGCGCGCCGATATCGCAGGCCCACAGCGGGTTGTAGACGAGCAGCACGAGAGCGACCAACGCGATAGTCGCCCCGATCTCGTTTCGCCTCCCAAGCAGCCATACGAGGATGGCGATGCCGGTCATGAGGCTGGCGCGCAGCACGGACGCGTGACAGCCGGTGAGGATGGCGTAGCCGGCGACCACGCCGATTACCGCCATTCGTCGCAGGTTGGCGCTCAGTCGAACGAGCGCGGCCGCACCGAGGACGACGCCTGCCAGAAGCCCGACGTGCAGGCCCGAGACGGCGAGAACGTGCGCCAGGCCGGAACGTCTGAAGCTGTCGTTGACCTCTTCGGATATCCTCGACCGGTCGCCGAGCATGATGCCGTGCAGCAGGCTCGCGGAATCCGGCGACATGGCGCTGTCGATTCGCTCAGCCGTCGTGTTTCGGAAGTCGAAGACGACGCGGCCCACACCGGGATCCGGCCCGAGGCGACGCATCATCTCGGAGTAGCTCGTGAACCGTGCCGCGATACCCTGCTTGAGCGACTGCGCGCGATAGTCGACGGGTCCACTGTTCTTGACCAGGCGCAGTCGCCCGCTGAGTTCCACGCGATCACCGAGGCGAAGAGTCTGTCTGCTCTCCATGACGCTGACGCGAATGAGCTCGTCGGTCTCGAGGCGCCGCGGTGAGGTCGCCTCAAGCGCGCGCAGCACAAATGACATCGATCCATTGGCCGTCGTCGGATCGGTGACAACAACGCCCTGAACCGTCGCGAAGGGTTCCGACCGCGCCAAGCGCGCCAGGGTGCCGTCCTCGACCGATTGCATGGCCAACGTCCCGGCCAAGCAGCCCGCTGCCGCGAAGAGCGCGACCGAAAGCGCCAAGCGAGCGACGAGACGCCAAGGTACGATAATGGACGATCTCAGCGTCGTGGCGGCGAGCAGCCCGGCGCAGAGCCCTACCGCGATGGCTGCGATCCGCGGGGTGACCTTGAGCGGCGCGCTCGCGAGAATCCCGGCGGCGTAGGCCACGGCCAGCCACACCAGCAGCGGCTGCCTGGGAGACCCATCCGAATCCGGATCTGTCACGGGCTGCACGTCACCTGCGACTTGAGCTGCTCGAACTTCTTGGGACCGATGCCCTCAACCTGCCGCAGGTCTTCCACCCGCGTGAACTTGCCGTGCTGGTTCCGGTAGTCGAAGATCCGTTGCGCCAGCACCGGGCCTATCCCAGGAAGACTGTCGAACTGAGCCACGGTCGCCGAGTTCAGCTCTACGGTGGCACCGCCCATGGCCCCTTGGCCCGCGCCGGCTTGACCGGCCGCCCCGCCACCGGCCATCCCGCCGGCAGCGCCAGCATTGGCGCCGGAGAGTGCTTGACCCCCAGCGGCCGCTGTCGACCCCGTCGCGGCCGTCTCCCCTTTCCGGGGCACGACGATCTGCTGCCCGTCGGTTACCTTCGTCGCCAGATTCACCGCGTTGAGGTCGGCTCCCGGCAGTGGTCCGCCGGCCAGCTGGACAGCGTCGTTTATGCGTGCGCCCTTGGCCAGACAGACCATCCCGGGACGCCGGACGGCCCCCGCCACATGAACGGCAATGGTCGCCTCCGATGACTGCGATGTTGTTGCCTGAGCCTCTGACGCCTCCGGAGACGCGCGCGCTGCCGACTCGCTTCGCACGGCGACCGAGTCCGGCCTGGATGAGCCGTACAACCACACGACGGCCGCCACGACGATCGCCGCGACCGCAAGGACCGCCCACACTTGCGTGCGATCCTGCAGTTCAATCCCGTAGGACGCCAAGCGGTCACGAATACGATCGATGAGCATAATCCCGTCCCCTCTCAATGCGCAGAAAGGTAGCACTTGGAGGGGAGTCGCGAGTCTACTTGCGGGGGTGATGTGCTTCAGCGCTTCTACCTATTCGCGCTAGAGCGTCGAAATCCTGCAGAGCGCCGAGAGATTGAGACGAGCGCTTGCGGCGCGCCTACTTGACAACGATGTTGACCAGCTTGCCGGGAACGGCGATGACCTTCACAACCTCTTTGCCCTCTACGAACTTGGCTACCCGCTCGGAGGCCACGGCGACCTCCTTGATCTCGTCGTCACTGGCCCCGGCCTCGATCTCGATACGATCGCGAACCTTGCCGTTGACCTGCACGACCAGCGTCACCGTCTCCGTCTTGGCAAACTCGGGATCGTACTGCGGCCATGGCTGCCGATGCACCGACTCGGCATGACCCTGTCGCTCCCACAGCTCCTCTGCCATATGCGGCGCGAACGGCGCCAGTAGCAGCACGACCGTCTCGGCAGCCTCGCCCATCGCGGCGTCGCGCTCGGATGACTGCGACACCTTGTACATCGCGTTGACCAGCTCCATGATCGCGCTGATCGCGGTGTTGAAGTTGAACCGCCCGATGTCGTCGCCGACCTTCTTGATCGTGCGGTGAACATCGCCGCGCAGCCCGCTCGCGGACTTCTCGCTCTCGCCGACACCGGAGCTCGGACCTGCGAGGCCTTTGTCGATCGTCTCCAGCACGATCCGCCAGGCGCGGTTGAGGAAGCGGTAGATGCCGTCGACGCCCTCCTGGCTCCACTCCAGGTCTTTCTCCGGCGGTGCGGCGAAGAGGATGAACATGCGCGCAGTGTCGGCTCCGTAGGAGGCGACGATCTCATCGGGGGCGATCACGTTGCCCCGTGACTTCGACATCGTGGCGCCCCCCAGCTTGACCATGCCCTGGGTGAGCAGGTTCGAGAATGGCTCGACGCAGTCGATCATCTCCGCGTCATGCAGCGCTTTGGTGAAGAAGCGCGAGTAGAGCAGGTGCATGATGGCATGCTCGATCCCGCCGATGTATTGATCGACCGGCATCCAGTAGTCGGCCGCGTCGCGCGCGAACGGCAGCGTCTCATCGTGCGGGCTGGTGTAGCGCAGGAAGTACCACGAAGAGCAGGTGAAGGTGTCCATAGTGTCCGTCTCGCGCCTGCCCGGACCGCCGCAGCTGGGGCAGACCGTCGAGACGAACCCCTCGTGCTGGGCCAACGGCGCGCCGGCGCCGACATCGACGTCGTCGGGAAGCATAACCGGCAAGTCCTCGTAGGCTACCGGCACCATGCCGCACTTGTCGCAGTAGATGATCGGGATGGGATTGCCCCAGTAGCGCTGGCGGGAGATGAGCCAGTCGCGCAGGCGCCAGTTGACGGCCGCCTTGCCCATCCCCTGCTCCTCCAGGTATTCGGTCACCCGACGCACCCCGTCGAGACTCGGCATGCCGTCGAACGGGCCAGAGTTGACCATCGTCCCCTCTTCGATGTGCGCCTCGGTCATCGTCGCGCCGTCGAGATCGGCCCCCTCCGGCTGGATGACCACGATCACCGGCAGATCGTACTTGCGCGCGAACTCGAAGTCGCGCTGATCGTGCGCCGGGACCGCCATCACGGCGCCCGTGCCGTACTCCATGAGCACGTAGTCAGCGACGTAGATCGGAATCTCGGTCCCGGTGAGCGGATTGACG
>DYIV01000043.1:0-16549 GCA_020723435.1 Slackia heliotrinireducens
TAGTTGTTCGCCAGCTGGAGGCTGATCTGTTCAGTGATGAGGTTCGCCACGGCCGCGGCCTGTTTTGGCGGCCAGCGGAAGACCTTCGCCGCGGCCCGACGCGCCGTGGGGCCGTCGATGCCCACCTTCTGTAATCCACGAATCAGCGCCGTGCGATCGCTCGTGGTGAGGATGAATGCGGCGCCGACCAGGTATCCGCAGATCGTTCTGTTCACGATGAGTGGAGCCACGAAGTGGTTCAGCCCGACCGCGCAGCTGCCGATCGTCGGCTCGCTCACCTTGGACGTTTTCGCCAAGGAGACGCCGTGGCAAGTGCGGCAGAGCTTCTTGCCCTCGGGCGTGGACATGACCAACTTGCAGATCTCTACTCGCGTCGTAGCGCGCTTGACCGCCTTGCCCAAGCTATCGGCGGCAGAGATGTGAATGCCCGTTGCGTCGAAGAAATCGCGGCAGGTAGCCTGCCAGGCGCTTCCTTTCGTGACTGTGCCCAAAAGGTCACGATACTCGTGCGCCACGAAACCCCCTCAGTTAGCGTGCTGATTGCTCGCCTGTAGTATCGTCGCCGGCCTGGTAGGACTTTAGCCGCCGGCGACAAGCGGTCAGCAAGGTCCCGCATGTTGGGGGTTCGAAGCCGCGGTCCACAAGATGTAGGAGGAGTGGCTCCGGCGCACGACTCGGAGGGCACGACGACGCTCGAGGCGTCCGCTCGCGCCTCCAACTACAGCAGCAGCTCGGCGATTTGCACGGCGTTGAGGGCCGCGCCCTTGCGCACGTTGTCCGAGACGATCCACATCGCAAGTCCGTGCTCCACGGTGGCATCGCGCCGGATTCTGCCGACGTAGGACGGGTCCTTGCCCGCCGCGTCGATCGCCAATGGATAGGCGTTGCCCGCCGGATCGTCGACGAGGGCGACGCCGGGCGCGGAGGCAAGGAGACTGCGCGCATCCTCCACCGACAGCGCCGATTCCATCTCTATGTTGACCGCCTCACTGTGACCGACCAGCACGGGGACGCGAGCGCAGGTCGCCACGACGGCGATCGAATCGTCGCCCATTATCTTCTTCGTCTCGACGTCCATCTTCCACTCTTCCTTGGTGTAGCCGTCGTCGCGGAAGACGTCGATGTGCGGCAGGACATTGAAGGCGATCTGATGAGGATAGACCTCGCTGACAGGGAGGTTCCCCCGGCGGATCGCGTCGGTCTGAGAGAGCAGCTCGGCGACGGCCTTCTTGCCGGTGCCGGAGACAGCCTGGTAGGTCGCGACGACGACGCGCTTGATTCGAGCCGCGTCGTGTAAAGGCTTCAAGACGACGACCATTTGGATGGTCGAGCAGTTCGGGTTGGCGATGATGCCCTTGTGCCACGCCACATCGTCCGGGTTGACTTCGGGCACAACCAGAGGCACGTCCGCGTCCATGCGAAAGGCGCTGGAGTTGTCGATGACGACGGCGCCGGCCTCGACGGCCGCCGGGGCGAACTCCTTGCTGATCGATCCGCCGGCCGAGAAGAGCGCGATATCCACGCCCGAGAACGAGCCCTCGTGCAGCTCCTCGACGAGCAGCGCGCTGTCGCCGAAAGCCACCTCCAGCCCGGCCGAGCGCGCGCTGGCCAAAGCCCTGACTTCGCGCACGGGGAAGTCCCGCTCGGCAAGGACGCGGAGCATCGCTTCGCCGACCGCGCCGGTGGCGCCGACCACGGCGACATTTGGGTTCTTCTTCATCCTACTCGCCTGCCAGTCCGAACTTCTCATGCAGCGCCTGAACGGCGGTGCCCACGTGCTCCGCCGCAATGACGCAGGATATCTTGATCGAGGATGTGCTTATCATCTCGATATTGATGCCGTTGGAGGCCAACACCTCAAACATAGTCGCGGCGACGCCGGGATGAGTTCTCATTCCGGCCCCAACGAGCGTCACCTTCGCGATGTCCTCGTCATAGGAGGCGCCCTTGGCGCCGAGCTGTGCCACGACGTCGGCCACGGCGTCTTTCGCCCGCGACAAGTCCTCCTTGGCCAGCGTGAACGATATGTCGGTGAATCCCTGCTCGCTCACGTTCTGGATGATCATGTCCACGTTTACCGTTCGATCGGCCAGGACGCGGAAGACGGATGCCGCGACGCCCGGCTTGTCGGGAACGCCAAGGATTGTGACTTTGGCCTCGCCGCTGTCGTGCGTGACCCCACTGATAATCGCCTGTTCCATTGATTCGTCACCCTCCTTGACGATGGTGCCGTCTTCGTCGGAGAAGCTCGACCGCACGTGCAGCGTCACCTTGTTGTTTCTCGCGTACTCGACCGAACGAAGCTGGAGCACGCGGGCGCCGGTGGCGGCCATCTCCAACATCTCGTCGTAGCTCACTTCCGCAAGCTTCCTTGCCTTCGGTACGAGCCTGGGATCGGCCGTGAAAATGCCTTCCACGTCAGTGTATACCTCGCAGACATCGGCTCCGAGCTGCGCCGCCAGGGCAACCGCGGTCGTATCCGAGCCGCCCCTTCCGAGAGTCGTGATGTCCTCGTCGGGCGTGACACCCTGAAACCCGGCAACGATAACGATGCGCCCTCGGTCCAGCTCCTCCTTGATGCGCTTGGCCCGAACCTCGACGATGCGCGCCTTGGTGTGAGTCGCGTCGGTCATTATCCCGACCTGGGCGCCGGTGAATGAGATGGCGGGATGGCCCAGCGCGTCGATTGCCATGGCGAGCAGCGCGCTCGACATCTGTTCTCCCGTCGAGAGTAGAACGTCGAACTCGCGCTCGGGCGGTTTCGCGTTGATGGCGTGCGCCTGGCGGATCAGCTCGTCGGTGGTGTCTCCCAGCGCGGAGACTACGACGACGACCGAGTTTCCTCTATCACTCGTCGCCACCACCCGCTTCGCCACGTTCTGCAAGCGCTTTGTATTGCCGACGGACGTTCCGCCGTATTTCTGTACGACAATCGCCACCTGCCAGCCCCTTCCGGCGCGTTGGACCGTATTGTAGCAGCCGACACGTGGTGTTTCGAGCACGCGAATGGGCGACGCGGCAAGACGGGGCCGCCGGAACCCGGATCGAGCGACGCGGCTGGCGCGGGACGGAGCTGTGTCCCGATCGACTAGTGGGTGCTCTCGCGCGCGAAGGCGCTATCGAGACCGAACCGAGCGGCAAGAACTCGGAACCGATTGCTCAGAGAGTCGAGTACGTCATCGTAGAACCGCGCGACGATGCCGCTGCCGACGCGTGCCTCCATGGCGCCGCACTCCATAGCGAGGGCTTCGCACAGCATGTCGACTTCGGCCCTGAGCGTGCGATCGGAATCCCACAGCGCGGCCAGATAGCCCTGCTCGAACGTGAAGGGGAACTTCTTCGCGTCGTACTCGGCGTTGAGCTCCGCCTCGACGTTGGCGGCGACGCGCGGCCCGCCCAAGCGCCTGAAGCTGGCCAGCAGCCCATTGGCAAGGGATATGAAGATCGCCCGTATCTCTTCCCGGTCGAACTGCTCCGGCGCGGGAACGTGCGGCTCGACCTCTTGCACCAGGCCGGGAAGCCTGCTCCTCTTCTCCAGTGCGCTGACAAACGGCCCGACGAGCTCGGGATCGAAGTGTGTCCCCGCGCAGATCTTCAGCTCGTCGATGGCTTCCTGGTACGTCTTCTTCTTGCGGTACGGCCGCTTCGATGTCATGGCGTCGAAAGCATCCGCCACGGCCAGAACGCGCGCAAGCAGCGGTATCTCGTGGCCCTTGAGACCGGCCGGATAGCCGCTGCCGTCCCAGCGTTCGTGGTGATGGCGCACCACCGGAGTGACTTGCCAGGGGAACGGAACGGGAGCGAGGATGTTTGCGCTGATCATCGAGTGGTGCCGGATTTCGTTCATCTCCGACAGACTCAGACGCCCCGGCTTGAGCAGGACTTCGTCTCGCACGCCGATCTTGCCGATATCATGCAGGTACGCCGCCGTCTCAACCGCCTTCTTCTCCTCCGCCGACAGGCCGATCTCCTCGGCGAGCATGAGACAGTAGCCGGCGACTTGCGTCGAGTGGCCCTGCGTGTAGGAATCCTTCGCGTCGATCGCGGCCGCCAGCGCCTTGACCGTGCCGACGTACGCCTGCTCGAGGCTGTTGAACAGCTGAGCGTTCTCAATGGCCACCGCCGCGTTGGCCGCCAGAGTCGAGAGCAGCCGCACGTTCTCGTCGGAGAATTGCGAGTCGCTGGTCGAGTTGCTCACCGTGATCACGCCGATGACCGCGTCCTTCACCTTCAGCGGCACACACACCGCCGACTTGGGAGATCCCTCGGTGCTGGTGAAGTCGGTGTCATGGTATTTGCCCTCGCCGAACAGCAGCGGCTTGCCCTCCTGCAGCACCCAGCGACCGATCGATTCCGAAACCTCTTCCGGCCGATCGCCGTCTCCGGTGATACTCCGGTAGGCGCGCAGCGTGAGCTCCCGCGTCTCTCTGTCGAGAAGCATGATGTAGCCCGAATCCGCCCGGTGCACCTTGAGCGCGGAGTCGATTGCGGTGCGCAACAACGCGTCCAAGTCGAGCGTCGTGCTTAGGGCCTTACTCATGTCGTAAAAGGCATAGAGTTCGACCAGGCGTTTCGTGAGAGCGGCCGTCTGCTCGCGCAGACTGGCGGTCATCGAATTGAATGAGTGCGACAACTCTGAGATCTCGCCGTGTCCCCGCACGTCGATCTTGGGTGAAAGATCACCGGAGGCCACCGTGCGCGCGCTCTCGGCGAGCTGCTGTATCGGTCGCGAGACACGCGCGGCAATGTATAGGCCCAGGCCGAACAGCACCGCGACGGCAACGAAGCTCCAGCATACGATGAGCACGGTCGTCCGCTGTTTGGTCGCGAGAATGTCGGTCGTGGGCTGAATGGCCTCCAGGACCCCAATGCTGCGCCCGTCCATGACAACGGGACGGTAGACCGCCAGGTAGCCGGTCCGGCCGACCGTGAACGAGGTGCGCACCGTGCCCTGCCTTGCCGCGGCGCGAGCGGCTGCCTGCAAGCGGCTGCCCCTGGGCACGAGACGGTCTTCCCTTGGCAGCTCAAGCGTCGAGGCAACGACAGATCTGCCGCTGCGATCGAGCAGGGAGACGGGCACCTCCCGGCGGTCCTGCAATCCGCTCATGAACTGCCGGTCGATCACCTGTCCAAGCACGATGTAGCCGGTCGGACCATATGGGTCGCGCGTGGGGGAGATCGCCGCGACCGCCGGGCCGCGAGTCGTGTCTATCAGATCGGTCGCGTTCATCTCGAGACTGCC
The DNA here is from genome assembly GCA_020723435.1 of Slackia heliotrinireducens. Lineage (GTDB taxonomy): Bacteria > Actinomycetota > Aquicultoria > DYIV01 > DYIV01 > DYIV01. The sequence goes on from DYIV01000043.1 coordinate 5,243, forward strand.
CAGCTTGAAGAGCCGCGTGTTCGCCATGCTCGCGCCGGGCTTGTGCGAGGAACCGATGCAGATTCGCACCGCGCCCTTCCGGTCGAGCACCGCCAGAAAGCTCGCTCCGAGAGTGATCTTCGTCGGGACCACCACACGGCGAATGCGGGCGATGTCACCCGTGCGCACGGCCGACTCCATACCCTGGCTCTCCGCGACAACCTTTGAGAACGTGCGCAGGCGCGCGATGTCCTGCTCAAACCGCGCCATCGTCATGGCGGCCGTGTTGTCGAGATTCGCCCTAACGCGCGCCTCGATCGGCCTTGAGACGATGTCGATGGCGATGAGCGTCGCGACGACAGCGACCAGCATCGCCCCCACGACGAGCGGTATGACTATCTGGTTGTGGAGTTGCCGGAATAGGCGCGTAAACACGGCTCTAGTCTTCCTTCTTCCCCTGACAAGGCGCGAATCCGTAGCGGGCCATGACCGTGGCGGCCCTACGGCTGGTCAAATACTCCACGTAGCGCGCCGCCGCGGCGGACGGCCGCTTCTTCGTCACGACCGCGAGCTCCCTGACCATCTTGTAGGATCCGTCGGTCACGCTCTGCACCGAAGGCTCGACGCCATCGATCTCGAGGATGTCGATGTCCAAGCGGCGGGTGCGAGCCAGGCCGTAAGACAGGTAGCCGATCGCACCCGGCGTGCCGAGCAGGCCGTCAACCATGTCGGGCTCGTAGTACAGATGAATGGCCGAGGGAGCGATCTTCAGATCCTTGCCCAGGACGTACTGGCGGAGTACGAGCTTGGCCGATTCGTCCTCGTTTCGATCGAGTACCGTGATGCGCAGGTTGGACCCGCCCAGCTGTCTCCAGTTGGTGATCCGCCCACGATACACCTCTTGCAGCTGCTTGGTGGTGACGCTCGTGGTCCCGGTGCCCCTATGGGCGGCCACCGCCAGCGCGTCATCGGAAAGACAATGGTAGACGAGATCGTGCTTCCGCTCTCCCGCCTTGAGCGCTCGGGACACGGCGCCGACGTCAAGCAGTCCGCCGGCCGTTCCTTTGATGCCTCCCGAGGAGTGCACACTGGGAAGGAACTCGAGTCGGACGTCCGGCTCGACTCGCTTGAAGTCCGGCGCCAAGACCTTGAGCAACGGCATGCACGTGCCGGATCCGGAGATCTTGACCGTTCCCTTGACGGGAGTTCGATTCTGAGTGGCCTTGCCGTTTCGTCCGAGAAGACCGCAGCCGGACACAAGCACGGCGGCTACAATGAAGAGGCATACGGCCGAGAGACCCGGCACGCGACATCGTGCACGCCACGAGCCTGTGTGCTCCACAGACACTCACCTCGTCAGATCGGCCGTTTTCCAGACGTGAGCGTGGGCCGACCGTCACCCTCCCACGACCGGCTCCAACACGTAGGTTATCGGCAAATCGCTCCCCGCTCCGTAGCCTCCGGGAAGACCGCGCGCGCCTCTATTCCACCATCGCGTGCAGCCTGTCCCACTGGCTATCCGCCCACTGCTGCGCGGCCGCCAGCGCCTGCTCGTCGTTGAACATGTGCTTGAAACGGCCCTGCGGCTCAAGGAAGTCGCGAATCGGCCTGCGCTCTTTGACCTTGCTCGTGACGCGCCAGGTGCCGTTCTCAACCTCAAACAGCGGCCAGAACCCCGTCTGGACGGCCAGCTTCGCCATTTGGATTGTCTCGCTGGACGGGTAGCGCCATCCTCTCGGACAGGGCGCCAGGACGTTGAGGAAGGCCGGCCCGTCCGCCTCGAAGGCTTTCTCCGCCTTCTTGATGAGATCGTTCCAGTTGCTCACGGCGGCCTGAGCCACGTACGGAATGTTGTGCGCGGCCATGATCGAGGTCAGGTCCTTGCGCGTCTGCATCTTGCCCGCGCGCTCACTGCCGACCGGCGTCGTCGACGTCCAGGCGCCGAACGGCGTCGCCGACGAACGCTGAATACCGGTATTCATGTAGGCCCCGTTGTCGTAGCAGACGTAGACCATCTTGTGGCCCCGCTCCGCCGCGCCGGACAGCGCTTGGAGCCCAATGTCGTAGGTGCCGCCGTCGCCTCCAAAGGCAACGAAGCGGTACTCCTGGTCGAGCTGCCCCTTGCGCCTAAGCGCCTGGTAGGCCGCCTCCACACCGCTGATCGTCGCCGCCGAATTCTCGAAGGCGCTGTGAATGAACGATGGTCGCCAGGCTGTGTATGGATAGATCGTAGTCGACACTTCCAGGCAGCCGGTGGCGCAGGCCACAACGACCGGATACTCCGTCGCCATCAGCACCTGGCGCACGGCGATCGATGCGCCGCAGCCGGCGCAGAGCCTGTGCCCCCCGGTGAGTTGCTCCTGTCTTGCCGCCAATTCCTTGATGTTCGCCATCGGTTGCCCCCTATTCCCTCAAGCCGAGGTAGCTGACGGCTTCGACGGACTTGCCGCCGGCCAGATCCGCCAGGTCGCTGTAGACGTCACGGATCAGCTCAAGACCGACGTCACGCCCGCCCAGGCCGTAGATGTAGTTGATGATCGCCGGACGCCGCTCGGAGTCGTAGAGCGCGTTGCGGACTTCCAGATAGGCCGGTCCGGCGTCGGCGCCGACCGACTCGGCGCGATCCAGGACCGCGACGGCTTTCATGTCGCGAACAGCGGCGGCCAGCTCAGGGGCCGGGAACGGCCGGAACGCACGCAGCTTGATCATCCCGGCCTTCACGCCATCGGCGCGCAGCTCCTTGACGACGGCGCGCGTCGTGCCCGCCGTCGAGCCCATGACGATGACGGCGACTTCGGCGTCGTCCATCTCGTAGAGCTCGAATAGCCCGTAGCTTCGACCGCTCATCGCGCCGAACTCCTTGCCGACGTCGATGGTGACCTGCTTTGAGTTGCGAATCGCTTCGACCTGAGCGCGCTTGAATTCGAAGTAGTTGCCGTGGAGGCCGTCGAAAGCGCCCATCGTCGCCTGGTGCTGTGGGTCGAGCAGATGGTAACCAGGCTGGTAGGCGCCTACGAACTCCTTGACCTGATCGTCTTCGAGCAGATCGAGCCGCGCGATGGCGTGGCTGATGATGAATCCGTCGAGCAAGACCATTACGGGCAGATGGACGTCGGGATGCTCGGCGATTCGAATAGCTTGAATCGTGTTGTCGTAGGCCTCTTGAGCGTCCTCGCTGAAGAGTTGAATCCAACCCGCGTCGCGCGCGCCCATCGAATCGGAGTGGTCGCAGTGGATGTTGATCGGCGCCGACAGCGTGCGGTTGACGTTGTGCATCACGATCGGCAGCCGCAGCCCAGCCGCGATGTAGAGCATCTCCCACATGAGCGCGAGGCCCTGGGAGGAGGTCGTCGTCATCACGCGAGAGCCGGCGGCCGAGGCGCCGATGCAGGCGCTCATCGCCGAGTGCTCGCTCTCGACGGTCACGTACTCCGTCTCGACCTGCCCTTTGGCGACGAAGTTCGAGAACTCCTCGACGATCGTCGTCTGCGGCGTGATCGGGTACGCGGCCACGACGTCCGGGTCAATCTGCCGCATGGCATGCGCACACGCGACGTTTCCGGTGATAGCTACGGTCTTGGCCATGGCCTACTCCTCGATCTCGTCTTCTGGGACCATCTCAATGGCGTCGCGCGGGCACTCGCACGCGCAGATGCCGCATCCCTTGCAGTGCTCCAGATCGATGCCGGTCATCTTCCCTTCGACCACCTCGATCGAGCTGTCGGGACAGAACATGAAACAGATCATGCACTGGCTGCACTTCTCGGCGTCCCAGACCGGACGGTCCGTCCGCCACCCGCCCGTGCGGTACTTGTCGGCCGTGCCAGGCTCGGGAATCGTCGCTCCCTCCGGGAGTTTCTCCCATGCCTTCTCGCCGGGCTTGGGCTCCGCGCCGGTCTCGGCCGGCCTGTCCTGTGTCTTCGTCTCCGAACTCATCCGATCTTCACCTCCTCGTACGCGCGGCGCACCGCGTTGACGTTTCCTTCGATGATCTCCTGGGAGAACTTCTTGCCGAACGAAGTCCTGACGTGTTCGAGCACGCCGTCGATGTCCATGATGCCCGTTGCCTTGAGCAGCGCCCCGAGCATCGGCGTGTTCGGGATCGCCTTTCCGATTGTATCGATGGCTATCTGCGTTGCGTCAACCGTTGCGACCTTGCCGGACGCGAAGCCGGTCTGTTCGCGGATGACGGCCGGCTCGTCGGCCGTGTTGACCAGCAGCGTCCCGCCCTCCGGCATACCGTCGGTGACGTCGACGGCGCCCAGAAGCGTCGGGTCGAGCACGACGACGATGTCGGGATTGGTCACGCCGCAGAAGATGTCGATGGGCTCGGCGCTGATTCGCGTGAATGCTTGGATCGGAGCGCCCATACGTTCCGGTCCGTACTCAGGCGAGGCTTGGAAGTATTGATCCTGGCGCAACGCAGCCTCGGCGACGAGCTTTGCCGCCGTCACAGCTCCTTGCCCCCCTCGACCGTGCCAGCGGATCTCGGTGATGTCCCCCATTTGTTCACCCCTTCACGAAGTTGCTGAGGTTTCCTTGAAGTGACGCAGAGTCTCATATTATAGGGGACGACGCTCCGAAGGTGCCAGGTGGGCACTGTGGGCGGGCGTCTCCACAGGTAAATGGTGGCAGGAGGAGGGCGGATGGGGGTCGCCATGCGACCCTCCGCGACGGCGGTCCATGGCCTGCGCCGCTCTAGAGCTTGCGTCTGCCCGACAGCGCACGGCCGAGGGTCACCTCGTCTGCGTATTCGAGATCGCCACCGACCGGCAGACCGCTCGCGATCCGCGTGATCGTGATCTCCAGCGGCTTGATGAGTCTGGCGAGATAGAGCGCCGTCGCTTCCCCTTCGACGTTGGGGTTGGTCGCGACGACGATCTCCGTCACCGTCCCGTCGCCCAGTCGCTCTACCAGCTCCGAGAGGCGAATCTCCTCCGGCCCGACGTTGTCGATCGGCGATATGGCGCCCTGGAGCACGTGATAGAGACCGTGGAACTCCCCGGTCTTCTCGATGGCGACAACGTCGCGCGCCTCTTCGACGACGCAGATTATCGACTGGTCACGTCGAGGGTCGGAACAGATGTCGCAGATGGGCTTGTCGCTGAAGTTGAAACACCGCTCGCAGTAGCCAACGCGGTCGCGGACCTCGGCGATCGCCTCGGAGAGACGAACCGCGTCCTCGCGAGGCGCGCGCATGATATGGAAGGCAAGCCTCTGGGCGGTCTTTGGCCCGACGCCGGGCAGCTTCTCGAGTTCCGAGATCAGTTTGGCGAGCGGTTCAGGGTAGTGCATGTGGACTCGCTGTGGCCGGGAGCATGGAGGTGTTGCGCATTGGCTACATCAGCCCCGGAATGTTCATGCCGCCGGTCACCCGGCTCATCTTGCTCGCGGCAAGGTCCTGCGCCGCTTTGAGCGCTTCGTTTGTCGCCGCGGCAACCAGGTCTTCCAGCATCTCGACATCCTCGGGATCGACGGCCTCGGGGTTGATCTTGACCGCCCTGACCTCCAGGGCGCCGGTCACTGTCACCGTCACGGTGCCGCCGCCGGCCGACGCCTCGACGGTCTCATCGGCCAGCTCCTCTTGAACCTTGGCCATCTCCTGCTGCATCTTCTGGGCCTGCTTCATCAAGTTGCCCATGTTGGGTGCTTTCACATTCGCCTCCTACTCGCCATGGGGTATCTCGTCGACCATCTCCGCGCCCCACTCGTCACGCATGACCTTCTCGACGTGGTGCGGCGGGACCTCCTCGCGCTGCGGCCCGGCATCTTCGGGCATCTCGTCGTGACCCTCGTGATCGCCGAGCTCGCAGACGATCTTGACGCCCTTGCCAAAGACGGACTCGGCCGCCTCAACGACAAGCTTCATGTTCTCGGGCTTCTCGACTTCGCCTTTGTGGAACGCGGCGCGGCTGTTGAATAGGAGGACCATCACGCCGTCGCGAGCCGTCGGCTCGCACTCCAGAAGCAGCGAGTAGGTGGGGACACGCTTCTGCTTGACGTAGGCGGTGATGACGGGCCAGGCGCGCTTGGCCTTGGCGGCGTTCATCTCCACGCCGCGCTCGGTGTCGGGCTTGATCTCGGGCTCGAGCGAGGGTTCAGGTTCGGGCCTGGTTTCGGGCTCGGGCTTGGTTTCGGGCTCGGGCCGAGGTTTGGCCGTAGGCGCGGGCGCCGGTTCAGGTTCCGGCTTGGCCTCGGGCCGGGATTCGGCCGCAGGCGTAGGCTTGGGCTCAGGTGCGGCTTTCGGCTCGGGCTTCGCTGCGGGTCGCGCCGCGGCCTTCGGCTCGGCCTTGACCGTCTCCTTGTCCGCCTTCGCCGCGACCCCCGTCCGCGTCATCTTCACCGCGACAACCTCCAACGCCAGACGCGGATCCGTCGAGACGCGCATGTCGCTATAGGTCTCCGACAGAAGCGCGACGGCGTGTTCGATGGCGCCAAGCGAGAAGCGATCGGCCTGATTGTGCAGCCGCGTGATCTGCTCCTCCGGCAGATCGAGGATGTCGTCGGCGCCGGTGCCGGCGATGATGAAGAGTCCCCGGAAGTGGCCGAGAAGACCGTGGACGAACTCGCGCAGGTCCTGGCCGGAATCGACGAGGCCGTCGATCATCCGCAAGACTCCGGCGGCGTCACGGTCGGCAACCAGATCGGCAAACTCGGCGAGCTGCTCGTAGGGCACCAGGCCCAAGGCCGCGCTCACGTCATCCATGGTGACGGTCTTGCCCGTGTAGGCCACGAGCTGATCTATGTCGGAGATGGCGTCGCGCAGGCTCCCCTGCGCGTGCGACGCGATGAGAATGAGCGCCCCCTCATCGATTTCAATACCTTCGGAGCTGGCGATGTGGCGCAGCCGCCGGATGATGTCTGACGTGCCGATGCGGCGGAAGTCGAAGCGCTGGCATCGAGACAGAATCGTCGGGATGACCTTGTGCGGCTCGGTCGTCGCCAGGACGAAGATGGCGTGCGCGGGCGGCTCCTCGAGCATCTTCAGCAGCGCGTTGAATGCTTCGGTCGTCAGCATATGCACTTCGTCGATGATGTAGACCTTGTACCGGCCGCGCGTCGGCGCGAAGTGGACCTTGTCGCGCAGCTCGCGAATCTCGTCGATGCCGCGATTGGAGGCGGCGTCGATCTCGAGCACGTCGACGGAGTTGCCGGCCGATATCTCCACGCAAGAATCGCAGGTGTTGTCGGGCTCGGGCGTCGGGCCCTTGTCGCAGTTCATCGCCTTGGCGAGGATCTTGGCCGTGGAGGTCTTGCCGGTCCCCCGCGGTCCCGCGAAGAGGTAGGCATGCGAGACGCGCCCTTGCTTGATGGCGTTGGCGAGCGTCCTCGTGACGTGTTCCTCGCCCGCGAGCTCTTCGAACGTCTGGGGACGGTACTTTCGGTAGAGAGATATGTAGGGCGCGTCCATGGGGGTGATTATAGCCCACACGTGGCGCGGCGGGGGCTTCAGACTGTCCCGGGGCTCACGGGAATCTCAGCCCATTCTCAGGTTGCGCGTGATATATAGATTGCATGAGAGTCCTCGTGGTTGAAGACGAAGAGCGGATCGCCGAAGCGATCAAGAGGGGCCTCGAGCTGGAGTCCTTCGCCGTCGACGTCGCGCACGACGGCGAATACGGCCTCGACCTGGCCTCGACGGTCGACTATGAGGTCATCATCCTCGACCTCATGCTGCCCGTCCTCGACGGCGTCAGCCTGTGCAAGAAGCTACGCGAAGGCGGCAGAATGACCGCGATCCTCATGCTCACCGCCAAGGGCCAGCTGGAAGACAAGGTGGATGGTCTCAACGCCGGCGCGGACGACTATCTGGTCAAGCCTTTTGCCTTCGAAGAGCTCCTGGCCCGCGTTCGGGCACTTGCGCGCAGGCCGCGCGAGGGTCTTCAGCAGGTGCTGCGCGTAGACGATCTGGCGCTCGACACAGTCACGCGTAAGGTGACTCGGGCGCAGTCATCGGTGTCGCTGTCGAGGAGAGAGTATGCGCTGCTGACGTACTTGATGAGCCATCCCGGTCAGGTACTCACCAAGAGCCAGATCATCGAAAGCGTTTGGGGCTTCGACGCCGACGTACTGCCGAACACGGTCGAAGTCTACATCGGCTATCTGAGGAATAAGGTCGACCGGGCATTCCCGCGCAGCGCTCCGCTCATTCAGACCGTACGGGGATTCGGATACAAGATAGGAGCAGGCACGTGATGTTTCGCTCGGCCAGGCTAAAGCTGACGGCCTGGTACCTCCTGATCATCATGCTCGTGAGCATATCCTTCAGCCTTGTGATTCACAGACAAGTCACTGCTGAGCTCCGACAGCGCTTCGCCGTAATGGAGTCACGAGTGAGAGGACGCATGGACATGGAGCCGCTGCCGCCCGGTTCGCCTCCACGCGGACCGGAGCTTTTCGCTTCCGACCTTGCCTCCGCCGAGCAGCGGCTGCTGCTGGTGCTGCTCTACGCGAACGCCGTCATTCTGGTTGTCTCCGCCGGCGCGGGCTACGTCCTCGCGGGCCGCACACTAAGACCGATCGAGGAGGCCCTCGCCGAGCAGAAGCGATTCATGGCCGACGCTTCGCATGAGCTCCGCACCCCGCTCACCGCGTTGAAGGCGTCGAATGAGGTCGCTTTGCGCGACAAGAAGCTCACCGCCCGCGCGGCTAGGGAGGTGCTGGCGGGCAATCTGGCGGACGTCGACCGCTTGACCGTCATGGCCGACAGACTCTTGGCTTTGGAGCGCTACCAAGCGCGCGCCGAACCTGGAGCGTTCGAGACGATCTCCGCTGCGGACATCGTCGATGAAGCCATCGAGCGCGTGCGGCCGATGGCCGAAGGGAAGGGCGTCCGGATCGAGAGCGCGGTCGCGGACGGAGCCTTCGACGCCGATCGCGCTGCAATCGTCGAGCTGCTCGTCATACTCCTCGACAACGGCGTGAAGTACACGGATGGGGGCGGCCGGGTCCGCATCGAGGCGAAGCAGACGCCGAAGCGGCAGAGTTTCGTCGTCTCAGACACGGGAGCGGGCATCGAGGCGCCGCACCTGCCGCACATCTTCGACCGCTTCTATCGGGGCGATGTCTCTCGCAACGAGACCGCGACACGCGGCCACGGGCTCGGCCTGTCGCTGGCGAAGGAGATCGCGGACGCGCACAAGGGCTCGATCGAGGTCTCAAGCGCTCCGGGCGAGGGCAGCGTCTTTGCCGTGACCCTGCCGCGCGGGCGCCGCTAAGGTCCCGCGGGGCGGCGGACCGCCCCCCATCTTCACACTCTCTTCATCCGAAACCTCCCGTCTCTCAGCTTCATCTCAGATACGCGACCGATCATGGCCCTAGCCGGCGGCAACAGAGCGACAGCGACTCACGGACGCGGGTCTGGCCGGCAGACCGAAACGAAAGGAGGTGAGACGGATGAGAACCAAGAAGATCGTCGTACTGGCCTGCGCGGCCGCGACCTGCCTGGTCGTGCTCACGGGCGCGGTGGGATTCGCGGCGGGTACTCAGACCGCTTCGAGTTCGTCGATGGCGTCGAACCTTGCGAAGAAGCTGGGTGTCAGCACATCGGCGGTGAGCACCGCGTTCGATGAGATGCGCCAGGAGCGGGAGGCGGAGCGTCTGGCGACGATGAAGAAGCAGCTCGAGTCCGCGGTCGACAAAGGTACGATCACGGATGCGCAGCGCGACACCATCCTGACGAAGCTGACTGCGATCCAGAAGAAGCAGGCTGAGGTCGCGGAACTCAACACCGATCTACGCGAGTGGGCCGACAGCAACGATGTCGACCTGGCGGCGCTCGGTGTAGGCATAGGAGGACGCGGTGGAGCCGGCGGCGGCGGACCGGGAGGTCCGGGCGGCATGGGAGGCATGGCGCCCTAGCCGAGATCAGGGGCGGACTGCGAGAGAGAAAGCTGAGGTGGTACCAGACGGACGGAGGCGCGGCAAGTTGGCGCCTCCGTCGTGACGTGCCTCCCAGGCAGCACCGGCACGTCATGTCCGGTGTGAAGCCGTGAGGAGAAGCGTTAGAATGCGACTATGCGGACTGTAGAGATGGCCGATCGCGAAAAAGAGAAGGCGATGGCGAGGATCGAGAGCGCGCTGGCCGGCCTCCCCGGCATCGCTTTTGCCTACGTCTTCGGCTCGTTTCTGTCCGGCAGCTTCCATGATGTCGACCTTGCCGCCTACTTCGACACGTCCCCGGACTCCAAGGATTTGATCAAGGCGGAAACATTGCTGGAGAAGCAGCTCTCCTTGCCAATCGACCTGCAGAGCCTCAACCGCGCGCCGCTCGCGTTCGCATATCGTGTCGTCCGTGAAGGTAGAGTGGTTTTCGATAGCGACGACGTCACCCGCCTCGACTATGAGGAGCGGATTCGTGACATGTACCTCGACTTCAAGCCCTATCTGGATCGGTACCTCGCCGAGGTGGTCTATGGCCGTCGTTGATGAAACCAAGGTGGTCCAGCTCACATCGGAGCTGCGCGGGGCCGTCACCAATCTGAACGAACTCGCCGCGATGCCCCGGACGGAGCTGCTGGCCGACAAGCATCTCCTGAGCAGCGCAAAGTACAACCTAATCGTCGCGATCGAGGCGGCGATCGATTTGTCCGGCCACGCGATCTCGCGGATGGGGCTGCGAGGTGCGGAGGACTACGCTGATACCTTTCGCGTGCTCGGTGAGAATGGGGCCTTCTCGGACGAGCTGCTTGAGACGCTTGTCGAGATGGCGAAGTTCCGAAACCGGCTCGTGCACTTCTATTTCAGGATCGATGACGAAACTGTTGTCCGGATTCTGGGGGAGAACCTGGGCGACTTTGAGGCATTCCTGCAAGCCTATGGGGCGTTCATCCAGAACTCCGGCTGACGGTTTGGCCGAGGGATCCCCGCAACTGACACAGCCCTGTGCCGCCGGAAGGCGTGAGCGGGCCGGTGCGGTATGCAATAAGTGACCGTGCACCCGCCGTCGACGTTCACCTACGAGGCATATCCGCCCGTCCGGCTCCGGCCAGGCGCTCCCGCGGCACACGCGATTTGCTGCTTATGGCTGCTTCCTTCCGGACCTGACCAGGTTCGCAGTCTCACGTTGCGCGGGACCCAACCTTCAACACCGGCGCGAGCAGACCGTTTCTCACAGCGCGCGCGCCTCAAGCGGGAATTCAGCCCTGCTGAAGCGGATTGCAGGTTACAGGGCACCGCTGGTTCCCCGCCTAGCACGATCACTTGAGAATCTTGGAGGGTCGAGGCTGTCGGGTCAAGAGGCTCCCTCTCAGCGCACCAAGAACGCCGCGTACTTGCTGTAGGTGCGCAAGTGGCTGCCGTCGGAGTGATAGGCCCGCACGCGCCAGT
>DYIV01000043.1:16559-18908 GCA_020723435.1 Slackia heliotrinireducens
TGGTAGAGCATAGCCGAGCCGGTAGCGCGTGTAGGTGTAGTAGTTGTAGTTCTTGGCCGGGCGCTTTGTGTAGTACCGCCAGCTTCGGCCAACCTTGCGATAGAAATAGAGCACGGTGTAGCCGGAGTGGCGAGGCTTCAGGTAGCCGTATACATAGAAGCGCCGGCGGAGCCTCACCGTCCTCGGATACGCCCACGGCTTGGACAGGTAGGCGGTGCAGCGGACGGTGACAACGCCCGACGTGGCGGGAGAGGACGTCGCGTCGCCCGAGAAGCGCATCTGGAATTCCGTGTTGCGGGACAGGATGACGTTCGATCGATACGTGGCGCTGCCCGAGTCGAAAAGTCCATCCGAGCGATAGACCCACGCGCTGCCCCCGCTCGGGCAGCTCCAGAGCGTGACGCCACTGGCGCTCGCCACCACGGAACCGGACGAAGTCAGGGAGCCGGAGATGGTGACGGAGGCTCCGTAGACGACCGCGGTCGCCGAAGCGTGGGCAGTCAGGGTCGAGTCCGAGCGAGGCGTGGCCGTGGTCGTTGCCGGGGAGCTGAAGTTGCCCGCCTGATCGCGGGCGAACGCCGTGTAGTAGTATGTGGTCCCGTTCGTAAGACCAGCGTCCACATATGCCGCCGCATCGGTCTCGTCGCACGCAACGGACTGTGTCGCGTCGGGAGATGGGCCCGCCGCGAAGCCCACCGTGGAGCGCATGATCTTCGTCTTGTCGAAATCGGCGTCGGCCGGATTCACCCAAGCCAGCGCGACCTGACCGTGTCCGGGAGTGGCGGTCAGTGACGAGGGCGCGGAGGGAGGGCCGGTCTCCAGAACGATCTGATCCGAGACGGCCAGCGTGTTGCCGGCATCATCTTTGTACTCACCCTCTACCGTCTTCGTTCCATCGCCCGAAGGTAGCGCCCACGACCTCGAGGAGGCCGTCGCCTCCCAGCCCGGCCAGGCATCCGCCGGATTGCGGAAGCGCATGAGCGTGGCGCCGGTCACGGTGGAGTCCAGCGAGACGGTGGTTGTGGTCGTCATCGCCGCCCCGTTGTCTATCGCCATTGTCCCGGCGGGCGACGCTGTGTCCACCTTGAACTGTGCGCCGCTGACCGTCTCCGTGTTGTTGGCGCTGTCGACGCTGAAGTAGTAGAGGACGTGCTGACCCTCCAGGCCGCTGAAGCCGCCAAGGTAGGTCTGCCAACCGATCGTCTGGGTCGAGTCCCATTGGTAGAACGTCGTCGCAGTCTCGTCCGGCGTCAGGCCGATCAGAGGAGTCGTCGTATACCAGCCGTTCTCCCCGTCCGGGCCTCCGGGCGTGGTTGTCAGCGTCGTCACCGGAGGCGTCGTGTCGGATGCCACCGACGAGATCGCGAGCTTGTCGAAGTAGATGTCCTTCTCCCCAAGCCTCGTGTCGGTCCAGGCGAAGTAGGCGTACGTGCCGTCGGTGTCCAGACCCAGGTACTCTCCCAGCCACGCGCTGCTCGGGTTGGTGGGAGGATTGTCCGGGATAAGAACGATAGGCGTGTCGTTGACCGTCTGATTCGCAGAGAATGACACGCCGCCGTCGATGCTCGTGGTGTGGAAGACGTTCAGGTGGATGTCGCCCGGGTCGTTTCTCCTGTCGTACCAGGCGGCATAGACGGTGCCGCTGGGCGTCACGCTCACCCACGGGCTGAACTGCCCGCGAGCGCCGACATCGTCGCTGAGCTTGGTGTAGGAGCTCCAGGTCGCGCCGCCGTCGGTCGAGCGCGAGAAGTACACGTCTCCGGCGTCCGGTCCGCCGGGCTCGTCCGGATCGCCCGTGAAGACGACGTAGATGTTGTTTGCGTTGGTGGGATCGATGGCGATGGACGGGAAGCTGTTCGCCCTGAAGGATGAGTATGGCGCGGTGTTCGGATTCTTCTGGACCTTGGTGAAGGCTGCGACCGTCGTATCGGTGCCGAAAGTCACGCCGCCATCAGTCGATCGGTCGAACATGATGGCCGCCGGTGTCTGACTTCCGATATGCTGCAAGGTGTCAAGCCAGACGACACACACCGTCCCATCAGGGCTCACTGCCGGCACGGGTGCGTTTCCGAGACTGTTCGAGACCAGCTGATCGTTGACTTTGACTGGGGCGGTGAATGTCGCCGCTTGGCTGATCGAGCTGGCGAAGTATATCTCGGAGTGGACGCCGTCGGTCGAGTCTCGCTGCCAGGCGATGTAGAGTCGGTCCTTGTAGGGACTGGACGCGAACGTATCGCATGCCACGTAGCTCTTATCGAGGAACGGCACCGGCACGACGCCATTGCCCCAGAATGCCTCGACGGTGGTCGGCTGGCTCCACGTGACGCCGCCGTCACTGGAGCGGTGGAC
>DYIV01000044.1:0-10113 GCA_020723435.1 Slackia heliotrinireducens
GAAGGTTCCGTACGTGTGGGGCGGCACGACGCCTCGCGGCTTCGACTGCTCCGGCCTGTGCAAGTACATCTACGCGCGTCACGGCGTCGACCTGCCGCGGGTCAGCTATCAGCAGGCCCAGGCCGGCAAGCCGGTGGCGGCCAACGATCTGCAGCCCGCCGATCTCGTCTTCTTCGGCAACCCGGTTCATCACGTCGGCATCTACATCGGCGGTGGCTATTTCGTCCACGCCCCGCGCACCGGTGACGTGGTGAAGATCTCCAAGCTCTCCGAGCGGCTCGACTACCGCTTCGCGCGCCGCTTCCCCGTGCGCAATCCGTACTAGAGCTCGCACGATTGCCTGCGAGCAAGCACCGCCCGTGCACCGCCCCTTCACAATGTCACACGCTTCTGTTACCTTTGCCGTACGCAATCCGCTGCGTGCACCGCATCATTCGTGTGCGGTGTTTCTTGTTGGCATGAGGCCGCCAAGGCTGCCGTCGCCAGCAACCAGACGGCGAAAAGTCGACTGAGGCAGGCAGGTATCGGCGTCGTCGTCGCGGTAGTAGGCGACGACCGGAGGAGGGGGGAACGGCACGGCGTGCAAGAGTTGACCGATCTTTGCCTCAACGCTGCCCAGCTCCACGGCGCCTCATACGCCGACATCCGCATCGAAGAGCGCACGAGCGAATCGATCGCCATCAAGAACGGCCTCGTTGAGGAACTCGCCTCCGGCTCGAGTTACGGGTTCGGCGTACGCGTGCTCGTCGACGGCGCGTGGGGATTCGCTTCCAGCTCGATGGTCGATACCCAAGAGATCGAGCGCGTCGCCAATCTCGCCTGTCAGATAGCCCGCGCCAGCGCCACCGCCAAGGACAAAGACGTCGATCTGGCGCCGGTTGAGGCAGTCGTCGATACCTACCGCTCCACCTGCGAGCGCGATCCGTTCACCGTACCGCTCGATGAGAAGCTGGATATGCTCCACGCGGCCAACGAGACGCTTCGTGGCGCAGAGGGTGTCGCCATCGCCGCCAGCCAGCTCCACTTCTATCGCAAGAAGCAGACCTTCGCGTCGACGGTCGGCTCATACATCGAGCAGGAGATCACCGAGTCCGGCGGCAACATCTCCGCCACGGCCATCGACGGCGGCGACATACTCCCCCGCTCCTATCCCAACTCCGGCAAGGGCAACTTCGCCCAGGCGGGCTACGAATTCATCGACCGGATCGATCTCGCCGGAAACGCCGAGCGCATTGCTGCCGAGGCAAGCGCCCTACGCAAGGCCAAGCCCTGTCCGGTCGGCAAGAAGACCATAATCTTGAGCGGCGATCAGGTCGCGCTGCAGGTGCACGAGTCGATCGGCCATCCGATCGAGCTCGATCGCGTGCTGGGGATGGAGGCGTCCTTCGCCGGCACAAGCTTTCTGACGCTGGACAAGCTGGGCAGGCTCACCTACGGCTCCGACATCGTCAACGTGGTCGCCGACGCCACCGTCCCGGGGGCGCTGGGCACCTTCGGCTACGACGACGAGGGCGTTTCCGCGCAGTGCGTCGACATAATCCGCGACGGAGAGTTCGTGGGCTACCTCTCCAGCCGTGAGACGGCGCCGGTGCTCGGACAGAGCTCCAACGGCACGATGCGCGCCGACGGCTGGAACCGCATCCCGCTCATCCGCATGACCAACATCAACCTGCTCCCCGGCACGTGGTCGCTGGACGATCTCATCGCCGACACCGACGACGGGATTCTCTTCGAGGTCGTCAAGAGCTGGTCTATCGATGACAAGCGGCTCAACTTCCAGTTCCAGTGCGAGCTTGGCTGGGAGATCAAGAACGGAAAGCGTGGGGCGATGATCAAGACGCCGAACTACACGGGCATGACGCCCGAGTTCTGGGCCAATTGCGACGGAATCTGCAATGAGGATCACTGGACGGTGTGGGGCGTACCCAACTGCGGCAAGGGCGAGCCGATGCAGGTGGCGCACGTCGCGCACGGCACGGCGCCGGCGCGGTTTCGGAGCGTTCAGGTGGGAGTGGGCAAGTGATCGAACTGGAGAAGGCGCGGCAGACAATCGAACGGGGGCTGGAGCTCTCCGACGCCGAGGAGACCGAGGTGCTGCTCTACGGCAACGCTTCGGCGCTGACGCGCTACTCCAACTCGGCAATCCACCAGAACGTCGCCGAGGACAACGTCGCCATCTCTTTCCGCCTGGTCAACGGCGGGCGGACCGGCTGCGCCTCGACGAACAAGCTCGATGACGACTCGCTGCGCGACGCGATCGTGCGGGCCGCGGCCTTCTCAGCCGCGCAGAGGCCCGATCCCAACTACAATGGTCTGCCCGGCCCGGCCCCCGTGCACTCGCCGCAGCGCCGCTACGAGTCTACGGCGCTGTTCGGAGCCGAAGAGCGGGCGGCGGCCGTGCGTACGGTCATCGACACGGCCCGCCGGTCGAAGATGGACGCGGCCGGAGTCTACTCCATCACCACTTCTGTGATCGGCGTCGGCAACTCGCACGGCGTCATGGCTGTCGGAGACATCACGGAGGGGTTGCTCACCGCCCTGGTCAGCGCATCCGACAGCACCGGCTACGGCGAAGCGCTCGCCGCGGACGTCACCGAGATCTCGCCGGGCGCCGTCGCGTCGGTCGCCGTCGGCAAGGCGCGAGACAGTGCTGGGCCGGCGCAGATCGAGCCCGGGGCCTACACCGTCATTCTCGAGCCGCCGGCCGTCGCCGATATGCTCGCCTTCATGAGCTACGTGGGCTTCGGCGCCAAGTCGATGCAGGAGAAGCGCAGTTTCATGTGCGACCGCTTCGGTGAGGCCATCGTCGGCGACAACATCACTATCTACGACGACGGCAACGATCCGCGCACGCTCTCGCTCGGATTCGACTTCGAAGGCGTGCCCAAGCAGAGGGTCACGCTGATCGACAAAGGCATCGCGCGGGGCGCGGTCTACGACTCCTACACCGCCGGCATCGAGGGGAAGACCTCGACCGGCCACGGGCTGCCCGCCCCCAACACCCATGGGCCGCTGGCGACGAACCTGTTCATGGCGCCGGGCGACGCGTCGCTGGATGAGATGATCGCCGCCACCGAGCGCGGAGTTCTCGTCACGCGCTTCCACTACACGAATATCGAGAATCCGATGCGCGCGACGCTGACCGGCATGACTCGCGACGGCACGCTGCTCATCGAGGACGGCAAGATCGTCGGCGGGGTTAAGAACATGCGCTTCACGCAGTCGATTCTCGATGCGCTGTCGGCCACAGAGATGATCTCGGCCGAGGCGAAGCTGGTCGACTCGTTCATGGGCTCATACGTCGTGCCGACGATCAAGGTCGCCGAGTTCAACTTCACCGGCACGACCGAGCACTAGGCTCCGGAAGGGGATTGGCGCCCGACGGCGAAGTCGTCGCCATGGCCAGAGCCGCAGTCGCCGACAACGTCGCAGTTGGCACGCGAAGCCGAGAGGCTTCTGTGCGACGCACGCACGGGATCGGCTACGCCGCGAAGGCCCACTGGATCCTATTCGCTCCCATCGTCGCAGCGTTTGGGGCGGCCGTCCTTCTCTTCATCATCACCGCGTGGACCCTTCCCGCTCTCATGCCCGTCGGTGTCATGGCCTTCGGGGCGTGCTGCGTCTTCGCCGTCTGGCGGCTGCCCGCCTACCTCAGATTCAGGTTACGCGTCACCGATAGGCTGGTCTCCGTGCGCACGGATGAATCCGGCGCCAGAGCCCTGGCCGTCGAGCTGTGCGACATCGAGAGCGTCAGCGTGAGGCAGACCCCGCTCGGCGAGCGGCTGGGCTACGGCGACGTGCGCATCAAGCATCCCGGCGGGATGTTCGTCGTGCGCAGAGTCAACGATCCTGCTGAGTTTCGCCGCCGTGTACGCAACGCGGCATTCTCCCTGCAGCAGGACATCATGCGGAACCTGGAGGCCTACGCCGAGGCCTGCAGCAACTAGGCGCCAAAATGCAAGCTCTCCCATTGGAGGGGCACCATGGGAGAGCTGCAAAGCCGAGACCTCTGGGTTGTTTCTTTGCGAATACACCTTCTATATCGGGCCGTGCGGGAGATACCTTTAGCCACTCTTAGTGGTCGTCCCCTGGGCTGGGCTGTCGTGGAAAGATATGGCAGCAGATACTTGTGGCGCGCGGGAGCAAGCGCGCTCCCGAGCCGCTACATCGACTCCTCGACCATGCTCTTGATCTTCATGAGCCGGACGCGATTGGCGCGCTCGTTCTCGTCGAGCTTCATCGTCACGAAGCGCACGGTATCGGAGAGGCTGGGGATGAGGACGTACTCCAGGGCGTTGACGCGGCGGCGGGTCCGTTCGATCTCGGCGGCCAAGAGCTCGATCGCCTTCTCACGCTCGGCCATCTCGATCAGGCGCGGCAGGAGCTTGGAGAGCTGCAGCAGGCCTTCGTCGAGCACGGCCGGGACGGTCGCCAGGCCGTAGCCGCCGACTTCGCCCGCGTCGACCAGGTCGATCTTCGGCACGTCGACGCTCATGACGCTGCGCGTCGAGACCTCGACCTTTGCCTTGCGCACCGGCACGCTCAGCGCCTCGTCAAGTACAAGCGAGCCGCCCTCGGCGCGGGCGATGGCCAGACTGCCGTAGCTGAGTTGCAGCTCCGCCTCGATCTCGGCTCGCAGCCGGCGGTTCTCACTAATCAAGCGCAGGAAGGCCTTCATCAGCTCGTCGAACTTGTCTTTGAGCAGCTTGTGGCCTCGCCTGGCTATCTCCAGCCGCCGCCGGAGCTTCAGCAGCTCCATCCGGTTTGGGTTGACGCGGATCTCCATCTAGCCGGCGACCTCCACCTCGGACATGTACTTCTCCACATGCTCGTCGCGCACGCGCTTGAGCTCGGAGCGCGGCAGCTTCGCCAACAGCTTCCATCCCAGAAACAGCGTCTCCTCGATCGTGCGGTCCTCGCGATCGCTCTGCGAGATGTACTCCGCCTCGAACTGATCGGCGAAAGCCGCGAAGCTCTTATCCGTCTCAGACAGCGCCGCCTCGCCCAGGATGACCGCGAGCTCCTTGGCCTCAATCCCGCGCGCGTAAGCCGCGAAGAGCTGGTTCGACAGACCCGAGTGGTCCTCGCGCGTCTTGCCCTCGCCGATCCCCTTCTCCTTCAGCCTCGACAGGCTGGGCAGGATGGAGATGGGCGGGTAGATACCCTTGCGGTGCAGATCGCGCGAGAGGATGATCTGCCCCTCGGTGATGTAGCCGGTCAGGTCGGGGATGGGATGGGTCTTGTCGTCCTCGGGCATCGACAGGATGGGAATCTGCGTGATCGAGCCGTGCTTGCCCCGTATCCTGCCGGCGCGTTCGTAGATCGTCGCCAGGTCGGTGTAGAGGTAGCCGGGATAGCCGCGCCGCCCCGGGACCTCTTTGCGTGCCGCGGAGACCTCCCGCAGCGCCTCGCAGTAGTAGGTCATGTCGGTGAGGATGACCAGCACGTGCATGTCGAGATCGAAGGCGAGGTACTCGGCGGCGGTGAGCGCCATGCGCGGCGTCGCGATTCGCTCGACGGCCGGATCGTCGGCCAGGTTGATGAACATGACCGCGCGCTCGACCGCCTCGGTCTCGCGAAACTCGCTGATAAAGAAGTCGGCCTCCTCGAAAGTGATGCCCATCGCCGCGAAGACGACGGCGAACTCCGCCTGTACGCCGAGCACGCGTGACTGGCGCGCGATCTGCGCCGCGAGCTGCTGGTGAGGCAGGCCGGAGCCTGAGAAGATCGGCAGCTTCTGGCCGCGTACGAGGGGATTGAGCCCGTCGATGGCGCTGATGCCGGTCTGGATGAAATCGTCTGGATAGTCGCGCGCCGTCGGATTGATCGGCTCACCGTAGATCGACAGCTTCTTGTCGGGGATGATCTTGGGCCCGCCGTCGCTTGGTCGCCCCAGCCCGTCGAATACGCGGCCGAGGATGTCGCGAGAGACGCCAAGCTCCAGGCTCCTGCCCAGGAACTTGACCTTGGTCTGGCCCGGATTGGAGCCGCGCGAGCCTTCGAAGCTCTGCACGAGCGCCGCGTCCTTGCTCACTTCG
Organism: Slackia heliotrinireducens; assembly: GCA_020723435.1. GTDB lineage: Bacteria > Actinomycetota > Aquicultoria > DYIV01 > DYIV01 > DYIV01. The sequence goes on from DYIV01000044.1 coordinate 6,039, forward strand.
AGCACGTTGCCGAGGGCACGCGTGCCGTCGGGGAATTCCAGCTCGACGAGTTCGCCGTACTTCACATCCTCGACCTGCTCGACCAGGAGCAGCGGTCCGACAATGTCTCGCGTCGTCATGTACTCCTTAGGCACGGCTCTTCACCTCCGTGGACGAGAGCTGCTCGTCGATGTCGATCATCATCTTCTCGAAAGCGGCCTCGTCCTTCTCGTCGATGAACTTGGCGCGCGCGATCGCGTCGCGCACCGGCGCTTCGAGAATCTGCTTCAGTGGCACGCCTCGCGCGATCGCCTCGACGGCCTTGGCGTGGAAGTGCATGATGACCTTGATCATCCTGTACTGCTTCTTGAGGCTGGTGAACGTATCGGCCTCATGGAAGGCGTTCTGCTGCAGGAAGTCCTCGCGTATCGACTTGGCCGTCTCCATGATGATGCGCTCCGCGACCGACAGCGATTCTATGCCGACCAGCCGCACGATTTCGGACAGCTCGCTCTCGCGCTGTAGGATCGACATCGCCTCGTTGCGCAGGCTCTTGAAGTCCCGCGCCACCAGTTCGGTCCAGGCGGCCTCGATGCGGTCGAGGTAGAGCGAGTAGCTGTTGAGCCAGTTGATGGATGGGAAGTGGCGCTCGTAGGCGAGCCGGTCCTCCAGCCCCCAAAAGACCTTGACCACGCGCAGCGTGTTCTGCACGACCGGCTCGGAGAGGTCGCCGCCGGGCGGCGAGACGGAGCCGATGACGCTGATGGAGCCTTCGCGCTTGTCGGAGCCGGCGCAGATGACACGACCGGAGCGCTCGTAGAACTCGGCCAGGCGGGTTCCGAGATAGGCGGGATAGCCCTCCTCGCCCGGCATCTCCTCAAGGCGGCCCGAGATCTCGCGCAGGGCCTCCGCCCAGCGGGACGTCGAGTCGGCCTGGAGCGCCACGGCGTAGCCCATGTCGCGGAAGTACTCGGCGATCGTGATGCCTGTGTAGACGCTGGCCTCGCGCGCCGCGACCGGCATGTTCGACGTGTTGGCGACGAGCACGGTGCGCTTCATCAGCGGCTCGCCGGAGTAGGGGTCGATGAGCTCGGGGAACTCCAGAAGCACGTCGGTCATCTCGTTGCCGCGCTCGCCGCAACCGATGAAGACGATGATCTGCGCGTCGGCCCACTTCGAAATCTGATGTTGAATGACGGTCTTGCCCGAACCGAACGGGCCGGGCACGCAGGCGGTGCCGCCCTTGGCCAGCGGGAAGAAGGTGTCGATGACGCGTTGCCCCGTTGTCAGGGGCTTCACCGGCGCCAGCTTCTTCGCGCGCGGCCGGCCCTTTCTGACGGGCCAGCGCTGCATCAGCGTCAGTTCGACGTCGCCGGAGTCGGTCGCCAGAACGCAGACTGTCTCGGTGACGTTGTAGGCGCCGCTTTCAATCCGCTTGACCGTGCCTTTCACGCCCGGCGGCACCATGATCTTGTGCTCGACGATGGGCGTCTCCGGCACCGTGCCGATGATGTCACCCTCGCCGACCTCATCGTTGACACTGACGGTCGGCGTAAAGGCCCACTCCTTGTCACGAGGCAGACCGGGTGCTTCCACGCCGCGCGCTATGAAATCTCCGCTCCGCGCCTGGAGAACGTCGAGCGGACGCTGGACGCCGTCGTAGATCGATTCGATCAGACCGGGACCAAGCTCAACCGAGAGCGGCTCGCCGGTGGAGTAGATCGGATCGCCGGGCCCCAGACCCGTCGTCTCCTCGTACACCTGGATCGATGCGGTGTTGCCGCGCATCTCGATGATCTCGCCCATCAGGCGCTCCTCGCCCACGTGGACGACATCGTACATTCTGCTAGTCGGCAGCCCTTCGCCGATGACGAGCGGGCCGGAGACCTTGATGATGACTCCCTGCTCCATCTTCCTACGCTTCCTCTTCCCTGATCAGCACGTCGGTGCCGATCGCCTTCTCGATAACTCGCTTGATCCTCTCGCCGCCGACGCCGGTGCCTCCGCCCGCCGGCGGTATGACGGCCACGGCGGGCGTCGCCTGCTCGCTGACCTCTTCCACGAGGTCGATCATGCCGCCGTACATGTCCTCCGTGACGAAGATGACGTCGTAGCCTTGCTCGAGCACGTCGACCCACGCCTTGCGCGCCGCGTCGATGTCGGGCACGTCGAAGGCGTCGAGGCCCAGGCCCCGATAGCCAATGACTGATGTCCTGTCGCCTATGACTGCTATCCTAGACATACAGCTCCCGCACGCGCTCGTGAATCTTGGGCGTCGGCAGGCCCGCGAGCTTGCCGATGAGCACGACCCTCAGCAGCGCGATCTCATTCTCCAGCGCGAGCATGTAGCTTGCGATCGGTTCGACCCCGATCGCCACCATGCGGCCCTTCTTCGCCATGGCGAGCACGACGTTGTCGGCCGCAATATCCATCGTCTGCCTCGACCCAAGCTGCCGCGCGATGCTCTCGAGCTCGTCGGGCGAGATGCCCATCAGAGCCGCGCGGATGTCGGCCATGATCGCCTCGGCCGGCGTCTCGGCAGCTGCGATCGCCTCTCTCGGAACACCGCCGCCCTCGATCAGCGCCGCCTCGATCCACTCCGTGTCCTTGCCGAACCGCCGGGCCCGCTGCGCGATGCGCGCGTTGGCCATGTCGACCATGATCCGCCCCAGCCGGGCGAACCACGCGCTACCCTCGTATGCGGTGATCTGGTGAATCCGCTCGTAGAGGGCCTTGTCGAAAGCGAGGTCGATCGCGGCCGCCTCCACGGCATTCGCCGCTTCGCCTTCACTATCTTCACCACTGGTCGCAAGCTCGATGACTTGCGCGGCCGTCGCGGCCAAACCCGGAGGCAGCTCGTCCAACCAGTCTTCATCTGTGGCCTCAGCGGCCGCCTCGAAGACTTCCGGCGGTACTGACCCATGCACCGACCAGCGCCTGGGCTTCGACGCGTCGGCGACGCGCATCTTCAGGAGCATCCGCAGATTGAGGAAGTCGTAGCGGATGCGGAAGAACTCAATTACCGGCTCGGGCAGGCGCGACTCTTCCATGAAGTCGTAGGCCTCCTCCAGCGCATCCTCGAGCGCGTCCTCCACCTGCTCGGCCGTAACGACGTCGGCCAGAAGCTCGCCGTAGTGCGTCTCGGCCAGGATGCGGCGCTGCTCGGCGAAATCGCGCGCCTCCACGAGACGTTCGAGCCGCTGCAGCGGCAGAAGCCGGCCCTCGAGCACGCGCACGCGCCCAAGCGGAAAGCCGTAGACTATCGGCTCCACCGCGCGGTCGTATGCGTACCTCAGCCGCCGCACCCTGCGCCGGGCAGCTTTCGCTCCCGGGCCCGCAGTCTTCGTGGTTCCGGCGCCGTAAGCCATCTACGCCCCGGCCTTCTGGAATCGCCGATCTCGGTCGCTCATTTGCTACTCTCCATCCCCGCCGAACAGCCGCTCGTAGACGTCCGCCTCGTATCGCTCTCGCGCCTCGGCAACCAGCGTCGCGATGGAGCAATCCGTCACGATGCGTCCCGTGCGCAATAGAAACCCTCGCTCGATCTCGTCGGTCGGCTCGCCCAGCGACAGGGTCGCTTTGGGGCCGCCGGCGGCATCCGTCTTCGACTCGCCGCCAACCTCCGCGTTCGCCCGCTCCACGAGCGCCGCGTCCAGAACGCCGGCGTCGGCCCGGGCCGGCTCGACTCTCATCTCGCCGTCGGCCCGCTCGACCAGCAGCCTCTCCAGCCACGCGGCGTAGGCCGAAGAATCCATCGCCGAGATCATCTGCGTAGCCTGCAAGAATACTCGATCGACCGCGCGCTGCTTGCACGAGATCTTGGCGTCGCGAGCGGCCAGGCGCGCCAGCGCCAGCGAACGCACGCGAGCCGATTCCGCGTCCCGCTCGGCCTGCTCCCGGCGCTGGGCCGCGATCTCGTCCGCGCGAGCCTGAGCTTCGGCCATCCTATCTCCGGCCTCGCCCCGCGCTTCAGCGACGATCCCATTGGCGACGGCCTGAGAGTCGTTTCGTATCTTGTCGATGATGTCGTTGACCGACACGCTTTTCTTACCTTCCTTGTCCTTTATTTGATAGCCAAAATATATTTCAACACCTT
>DYIV01000044.1:10123-18430 GCA_020723435.1 Slackia heliotrinireducens
CCTTGTCCTAGGCGATGCTCGCCCGAATGGACAAGAGCATCAGAATGGTCACGATGAGCGCCAGCACCGCGTACGTCTCGACCAGCGCCGGCAGAATGAGCGCCTTGCCCGCCTCTTGCGTCCGGCGGGCGACCATACCGGCGGCGGCCGCCGAGGTCAGACCCTGATAGATCGCCGAGACACAACACAGAAACGCCACCGGCAGGCAGGCGATGAAGATCTGCACGCCGGTTCGCGCCGCTATGTCGGCACCCTTGCCGCCAAGCAGATTGAAGAAGATGAGAACCAGAACCGCCGTAATGAAGCCGTAGATCCCCTGTGTGCCCGGGACGGCGACGATCGGCAACAGACCGCCGAACTTGTCCGGGTCTTCCGTTAGAATGCCCGCCCCGACCTGCGCGGCGTATGTGATGCCCATTGCCGATCCGATGCCCCCGCCAATCGCGGCGACACCGCCTCCAAGCAAGGCCCACTGATACCCGGTCATGCCAAGAATCACTGTTGGTTCAGCCACGAACTCGTAACCTCCTTTCTTAGCGAATGATCACGCGCACATCCGGCGTTCGCCCGGCTCAGCCTTTCTCCGGGACGAATATCAGATGCTTCGTACGTATCGCCAGCGGAGCGAACTCCTCCCCGCCGTCGTCGTAGAACTTGCTGAAGAATTCGACGAACTGGAGCCTCGTCGGATGGACGAACGCTCCGAGCAGATTGATGACCAGATTGAACGTGTGCCCCACGACGAGCAGGAGCACGCCGAAGATGAGTCCGACGTAGGGCGCCGGGAAGACCATTTTCGCCAGCAGGTTGATGACCATGCCGATCAGCACGGTGGCCAGTCCGATCGCCATCAATCGCGCATAGGAGAGGAAGTCGCCGATGAATCCGCTCATTCCGTAGAGGTTGAAGACGCCGCTGCCGACGCGCCCCAGCGACGAACGAGCGATTGGGCTACCGATCAGACCGGCGATCGCCGCGACGAGCAGCGCCTGGCCGGCGATACCGCGTGCGGCGCCGAGCGCGAAGAACGTGGCGACCCACGCATAGATGGCCAGGAGGAGTCCCAGGCCTAGTACGCCGTCCGCCAGCACCTTCGCTCGTCCGCGAGCCGCGACATCTTCCTCGTTCGAGCCTCGAATCGCCGCCAGAGCAGGCCCGAAGCCTTCGTGCACGCGCCCCTGCAGGAGCACCAGCAACGCCGCGCTGAGGCCGAGGCCCATCAGCGCCGGCCCGTAGATCGCCTCCAGAGCAGGAGGCAGCTTCCCGGCGACGGTCAGAGTGATCCAGCCCACAAACGACAGGATCGCCGTCACAAGCATCGCCACGGTCGTTCCCTGATCGAAGATGGCCGTGGCCCAGTCTCCATGGCGCGCGGCATCCACGCCTTCCAGGATGACTCCGAGAATGACCTGCACGATACCGAGCATGATGGCGATGATCATGAACTCCATCGCCTGGTTGAGTGGATCGATCAGCATGATGGAGCGCAGCACCTGCGGAAGCTCTCGGGCGTCGATGCCGAAGTAACCGCCGGTCAGCACGCCGACGAGTATCGATCCGATGCCCCCGTACATCAGCAGATGCATGAAGTTCTTGACGTTCCCCTGCAGGTCGAAGTGGCGAATCCCCCACCAGCAGGCCAGCGCCAGTACGAGACCGTAGCCCGCGTCGCCCAGGGCCATTCCGAAGAAGATGAAGAAGAACGGTCCCATGATTACCGTTGGATCGAGTTCGTCATGGTTCGGATATCCGTACAGCCGCATGAGCGCCTCGAACGGCCTGAAGATTCGTGGGTTGTCCAGCTCCACCGGCGGCGAGTCGCCAGGCTCCGGATCGGTCGCCGCGACCTCGATGGCCGGAGCCAGTTCGCCGGCCACCTCGGTGACGGCCGGCAGATCCGATGCCCGCGCCCATCCCTCTATGAGAAACGCCTGATCGGTGTGGTAGAAACGCTCCTCCACGGCGGCGCGATCGTGGTTGTCCTGGAGGCGCTCCCGCAGGACAAGGATGTCGTCGAGTAGGGCTGTCAGCTTGACGGCCCGCTCGTGCGTCTCCTTCTCCCTGGCGCCCAGCTCGGTGAGCTCGCTCTCGATCCGATCGAGCTCCGCGCCTGGCCGCTGTTGGAGGCCTGCGTCGATCGGGGCCGCCTTGAAGCCAAACCGTGCCAGTAGCCCCTGGACTTCGTCGGCCGCCGAGGAATGAACGATGACGGCGCAGGAGGCCTGCTGGCCGGTCTCGTCCACGATCTCCAGGTCGGCCAGCTCGGCGGCCTCCGCCAGCTCCGCCTTGACCGCCTCGATCGAGGCCGCCGGTACGAAGCCGAGCAGCAGCGCCGTGCCGATTGTGCCCTCACGCGCCGAGAGCGGAACGTCCAGATCGAGCCACGGGCGCAGCGACTCCGCCTGAGCGCTCAGCCGGCCGCGTGTGCCGCGCTGCGCGGCCAATTCGTCATCGAGCTCCTCGCAACGCTCATACAGTTCCTCAAAGGGTATCTTGCCCTCTATCATCTCGTAATGGGCGCGAGTCACGTAGACCCGCGGAGTCATCATCGAGCGGATGAACGATCTCTTCTCTGTGGCGAAGCCGCCGAGGAAGCCAAGCATGAAGTTGGCTTTGTGAATGGCAAGCTCAAGGTCGTGAATGTGTGCGGCAAGCCGCTCGGGAGTCGCGTCTTCAGCCTCATCGCGGGCCGAGACGATCTGAATCAATCCCCGCTCCTGCAGGCGCCTGGTCAGCTCGGGCTTGACCGAGCAGTGGCCCAGAAGCGTCACTTTCTTCATCTTGGCTACGGCCATCTAGCCCGTCAACCTCTCGACGATCCAGTCCGCGGCCGCCTCGACATGAGCGGCGACTCTCGCCTCAAGCTCCGAGCATTCGCCATCTGCCGCCCGCTTGATCTCATCCGCGTCGGCCTCCACTTCGACCGCCGCGCCATCGATCAGCTCGGTGGCCTTCGCGGCCGCCTCGACCTCGGCGTCTTCAAGAAGCTTGCGCGCCGAGCGCTCCGCCTCGGACAGCAGTCGCGCGGACTCCTCACGAGCCTTCGCGATCGTCTCGTCCGCCTCATGTTCGGCCTGCTTGACCTGCTCTATCTTCTCTTTCAGCGCAACTACCCCACATGCGTCAGGAGACAAGTCTGCGTAATAGTATCACAACTTTCCCGCCGAGCAGGCACTGTAACATAGGTGTAACGTCCCAGGTCACGTGGTTTCCCTCACATGTCCCTCGCCCGACCTGTCCACCACGACCGGGACCGCCGAAGGAGACGCGCAGGGCCGGACAGTGACGGGAGTCCGGCCTTCGCAAGGAGAAGCAGAACGACCGCCGAAGTTACCTATCATGTTCGGAAGCAGCAACCGCAGCGCTCGCCACTCGGCGTCCTCCCGCCGGCGCGAAGCCAAGCAGCGTCAGAAGGAACACAAGCGCGCCCGCATGAGCGAGGCCGACCTGGGGAAGCTCGCCGACCGCGAGGCGAAGAAACGAGAGAAAGCCGCCGCCCATCAGGCGAAGCAGCAGGCGAAGGCCCAGAAGCGCGAGCGACTTAGAGGGCCCGCCGGGATGATCGCCCCGCTCGCGGCTATCGGCGTCGTAATCCTGCTGGTTCTTCTGGGCGTCCTCGCCTACAGGCTCCTGGTCAAGGCACCCAAGATGCCACCCGCGTCGGACGCCACGTCGCGAGCGGTCACGGCGACAGCCTCGGCCGCGTCGAGCGTGGCCGCCCCGGCCGAGAGGTTGCTCTCGGTCAATGCGTTGGGTATGTTCGCGCCTCTGCTTCGCCCGCTCAAAGGGCCGCTGCCCGGCAACCCGGCCGTGGCCGAGAAGCTGACCGTCGCCGTTGGCGGCGACGTAATGATGGACCGCCGGGTCTCCGAGATGATCGAGTCCGAGGGAGGCGCGGCTCCACTCGAGGACGTGGCGCCGATCCTCAAGCGCGCAGAGGTGGCCATCGTCAATCTGGAGACGCCGCTGTCGACCCGCGGTGAGGCCGCCGCCGGCAAGGACGTGACCTTCCGCGGCAACCCGGACGGGATCGAGGCGCTGGTCAAGGCCGGGGTCGATGTGGTCGGTCTCGCGAACAACCACGCTCTGGACTATGGCGACGTCGCCCTGGACGACACGATCGACTTGCTCGACAAGCACAAGATCGCCCACGCGGGCGCCGGCGCGAACGCCAAGGAAGCGTGGCGGGCGGCGATCATCCGCAAGAGGGGCAAGAGTATCGCCTATTTGGCCTGGTCCTACATCGAGCCCGGTGGTTTTGTGGCCGGCGATGACTCCGCCGGCATCGCCGGCGCCAAGCAGCGCGCGGATGACATCGCGGCGGCCATCCGCAAGGCGGCGAGGCAGGCCGACTTCGTCATCGTCTCGTTTCACTGGGGCGTCGAGTACACCGACTACCCGATCGACGTGCAGAAAGAGCTGGCGCACGTATCGATTGACGCCGGGGCCGATATGGTGGCTTCGCATCATCCCCACGTCATCCAGGGCATCGAGATGTACAAGGGCCGCCTGATCGCCTACAGCCTCGGCGATTTCGTCTTCGATCACTACTCCCGCAAGACCGGCGAGGCATTCATCCTGGAGGCGACCATCTCCCGCACGAAGACATTGAAGGCGCGGGCGATCCCCGTCTACTTGAACGAGTCGGGCAAGCCGGAGGTCGTGACCGGAGACGACGCCGATGCCATTCTCAGTCGGCTGAAGAACATCTCCGAGGGATTCGGCACCAAGATGCGTATCGCCAAGGACGTCGCCACGATCGACGTCTCGGAAGTAGGTGTGGTGTCCCCCTAATGGTAGACTGTCAGTGTTTTGACACCTGGGGGCCTGCGCATGTGTCGACGCGAATTCCATTCGAGCCTGTGTTTGGTTGCCATAGCGGCGCTGGTCGCGCTCTTCTCGAGCGGATGCATCCGCTTCGGCGTGCAGACGACGGTCAATCCTGACGGTTCCGGCACACGCACGATCGAGACGGTCCTCGATCGCAGCCTCTCAGACTTGGCACAGCTCAGCGGTGAGTCGAGTTCCACGGCCTTCGAGGACCAGCTGCGCGACGCCCTGCCGCCGAACGCGACGCTCAAGAGCTTCGTGCGCTCGGGCCAGCGCCGCTACGTCGCCCGATTCGGCTTCTCTTCGATCACAGAGCTGAACAAGGTGAATCTGGGCGAGAGCAGGCGAAGAGGTCCGTTGACGCCGACAGCCTCCCTTCGCATAGCGGGAAATCCGTTCTTCGCCACCTACGAATACACCGAGTACCTGCCGCCTCTCAGCGAGCCGCTCTCTGAGCAGGAACGCCGGATGGCCGGCAAGGTCAGCGTCGACTTCCGCCTCAAGCTGCCGGGGACGATACTCACTTCCAACGCCGATAGCTTCCCCGATCCGTCGTCCGCGTCCTGGCGCGTGCCGTTGCTGGAGGGCCGGCGCGTCCGCGCGACGTCGCGCTCGCTCAACTGGGGAGTCATCGCCGGGACCGCCATTGGGGCACTCCTCCTCGCTGGGGCCGGGATCTTCCTGTTCCCGCTGCTGCGCCGCCGCAGGCAAGAAGGAGCGAGCGCCGACGCGTCGAAGAGTGAATCCGCACCTCAGAGAGGCATATGAGCACGGCGCGAAGGGAACGTCCTCGTCAGCACCCACGTCGCCGCAGATACCACACCATCAGACGCCGCAGGATGAGACGGAACACCGGCCTCGCCGGTACGTTCGGCCTGCTCGCGGTTGTGGCTCTCTTCGCCGGCTCCCGGGTCACTCCGGCGCTGCGGACGGCGAGCACCTCGAAGCCCCACCCCCAGGCAACCGCGAAGCCCACGCGCTTCAAGCTGGGAGCGGACACGACCGGGACGGCGGACTCGGCGGCCACCGCTTCGGCGATCTCCGTCGCCCCCGCGCGAGCGAACGCCAAGGCGAAGATGGCGCCGAAATCGGTAGCCGCGGCCACCAAGAACTCCCGCACGACCAGAAGCGCCCGCCGGCGCCGCGTCGGCCCTACGCCGGTCTTCGCCTACGCCGAAGGGCTGATCCTGGCGCTGCCCTATCCGAAGAGCAAGGTGACCGCGATCGCCTACCACCAGGTGTACGCCCCCGGCAGCCTGCGCCTCGTGCCCGCTCCGCAGATGACACACCTGCGAATGCCCAATGACGGTCCAATCGCCCTGGAGCAGGCGCGCGAATCGAAGAGCGTCACGAAGAAGCTGCGCCAGCGACGCATGTTCCGCAGCGATCGCAGCGGACCCGCCGATCGCGCCGTCGACGTCGGCGCGAAGCGTAACACTGTGGCGAGAGCGCCGGTGAGCGGAAAGGTCATTCAGGTCAGGCCGTACATGCTGTACGGACGCTACGGCGACGTTGAGGTAGACATCCTTCCCGACGCCAAGCCGAGCGTTCGTGTCATCATCTTTCATGTCTGTCGGGTCGCCGTTCGCAAGGGGCAACGCGTCGTCTCCGGCGTGACGCCGGTGGGAAGGGTCCGCGACCTGGCCAGTTGCTTCGAGCCGCAGCTCGCGGAGTTCACGCACGAGCGCGGCAACCACGTGCACATCCAGATCAAACCGCTGGACGTGGAGTAGGGCTTCGGCCCGCTCCCGCGCGGGCCCCCGCTCGGACCCCGTCCCGCCTGGGCTTCGCGCCTCAGCTCCGGCTAGCGCCCGAACTTGAACGTGATGACGTCGCCGTCGGCGACGACGTACTCGCGCCCCTCCAGCAGCAGGTGTCCGTGGTGACGAGCCTCGGCGAGCGAGCCGTCGGCGAACAGATCGTCGCAGTGCACAACTTCGGCCTTGATGAAGTTCTTCTCCATGTCTGTGTGGATTGCGCCGGCCGCCTGCGGAGCGTGCGTTCCGGCCCGAATGGGCCAGGCGCGGCATTCACCCGACTCCACGGAGAAGAACGTGATGAGCCCGAGCAGCGCGAAGGCCGCGTGAACGACTGCCGATAGGGCGCCTTCCACCCCCAGCTCCGCTGCAAACTCCACGCGTTCCGCCGCATCGAGCTGGGCCATCTCCTCCTCGATCTCGGCGGAGACCACGACCAGCTCGCCACCGCGCTCGGCAGCGATTGTCCGCACCGGCGTCAGATCCGGCCGAGCGGCAGGGTCTTCGTCCACGTTCGCGACGAATAACGCCGGCTTGGCCGACAGCAGAGACAGGTCCTCGGGCAGAGCGTCGTCGCCAAGGCCCGACACGTGCACGCGGGCCGAGACGCCTCGCTCCAGCTCGCCCCGCACTCGCTCCACCGTCTCCAGTTGCCTCTTCAGGGCCGGATCGCCCGACTTCGCCTGCCGGGCAAGCTTCTGCTGCACCCGCTCGACGGTCGCCAGGTCGGCGAGCATCAGCTCCGTCTCGAGTATCTCAACGTCGGTGACGGGATCGACGGCGCCCAACACGTGCGGAACGTCTCCGCCGAACGCCCGAATGACGTAGACGACGGCGTCGACGTCGCGGATGTGTCCGAGAAACTGATTGCCGAGGCCTTCGCCGTGGCTGGCTCCCTCAACCAGACCGGCGATGTCGACAAAGTTGACGACGGCCGGCACGCGGCGTTCGCAGCCGGCGACATCGGCGACGCGGTCGAGCCGGTCATCGGGAACCGTCGCCACACCCACGTTCGGCTCAATCGTAGTGAACGGGTAGGGCGCCGTCGCGGCTCCCGCGACGGTAAGGGCATTGAACAGCGTTGACTTCCCAGCGTTCGGCAGACCGATGAGCCCAACCCTCACGATTCCTCGCCTCCACCAACGATTCCGCGAAAACGCCGGTCGAATTCGATGCGAACCAGCCTCACCTTGCGTCCGCAGCCCGCGCAGACGAGGCCGACGTCCATGCCGAGCTTCTCGACTTCCCACTCGTTGGCGCCGCACGCGTGGGGCTTCTTCAGCCGAACGACATCTCCGACTCTGACTTTGGCGATTGGGATCATGTGCCTACTGTAAAGCTCCTGCCGGCGGCTGGGAAGCGCGGCGACGGCCGGCCGCGCGCGATCTGCAGTACTACAGCCCTGACCAGGTCTCTCACGTCAGTAGCGGGCAACCGCTCGTCACCAAGAGCGACCGTTCGGCTTGCCACACACCCCGTCAAGCAGAAAGCGGTCAAGCAGTAAGAGGGCTCGCCGACACAAACAATGAAACAGTTGTCGTCTCCGAGTCCCATACTCTTTGCAAGGGAGGGAAAGCCATGAAGGGGAAAGTCGCACTCGCACTGATTGTCGCTCTTTTGCTCGTTGTCGCCGTTGCCATCGCAGTAGCACATGCAGTCACGGAGACCGTCACGATCAATGGTAGGGCAAACCCGAAGATCGTCCTCACCGTTGATACGG
>DYIV01000045.1:0-13110 GCA_020723435.1 Slackia heliotrinireducens
CGAGCGCGCTACATCCGAGACGTAGCGTTCGCAATTGGATTCGAAATGCTTCGCTGAGGCAATGAGTGCAGCAGCGATGCTTTCGACCGCTGCCGCGACGTCTCCGCCGTATGGAATCACACGATTGTGCGGATATCGAAGTGGAGCTCGTCGGGCTGTCCCTTTAGGAGCAGTATGATCTGTCCGTTTGGCTTGAGCCCAAGGGCAACGCCTGTTTCGAGAACGACATTCGGATTCTCAAACGTCAGGTCTGCGACGAAGATGTGCGATTCAAGAATCGACACGACTATGTCCTCTGTGATAACCCGCGCGATCCCGGGATCTTCATCCGTCCTTTTCGGCGCACCGAAGGGACGCAGCACCTCACGGCGCTCGCTCGCACGATCAACAGCTGCTCGAATGACCTCGTCGAAGACATTTCGCGACCGATAGCTAAAGTGCTCCGTGAATGGCATTGCCACGAACGTGACGTACTCGCCTGCCGTGATCTGCTTGGCAAGCGCCTCATCGCGATGTTGCGAGTAGATGCGATCAGGGTTCATGGACGACGACCTCCTCGGATAGTGTCAGATGTTGGCCTACTCATCAGGTAGAGTGAGCGGTATGAGCGTTGATCGTAGTATCTCACATCACCCGCTCCACCCTCTTCGCGATGATCCCTATGCCCTTGGCGCCGGTCTTGCGCAGTTGCCCCTCGACCAGCACCGCGAACGAGCCTGTATTCGCCTTCGCGTTCGCCGGCGTCTGATCGCGCTCGAAGAGCGTCACGTCCACGAGGCCGCACTCATCTTCAATCGTTGAGAAGATGATGCGCTGGCCGCTCTTGGTCGGCGGCGTCTGTCTGTTGATCAGCAGCCCAGCCACTCTTGCCCGCTTGCCATCGGGCAGGCTCGGCAAGTTATTCGACTTCACCACACCGCGGCGGCTCAGCTCATCGGCCAGGTAGGTCATTGGATGCTCACGCTGATAAAGACCGAGGATCTCGTATTCCATGAGGAGCTTCTCACGATCGGTGAAGTCATCGTCCGCCAGCACCTCGAGCGGCAGGCTGTGCGCGAGCGAGGCCAGCTGCGCTTTGCGCGAGCCGAACTCGTCGAAGGCGCCGGCCTTGACCAGCGACTCAACCGTGTGCTCGCACACGTTCGTCCGCGCTCGGAAATCATCCAGTGACAGAAACCGTGAGGCGCTGCGCACGGCAACGATCTCCTTCAACTCCATCTGCGAGATGCCCTTGACGTATGAGAGCGGTACGCGAACCGCTCTGGCGTCCCTAGCCTTCACCGCTGGGTCATGCTCGATCGCGAATCGCAGCCGGCTGGCGTTGATATCCAGCGGCGCCACCGCGATTCCCGAGCGCTTGATCTCGTTGAAGATGACCGCCGGCGAGTAGAATCCCATCGGCATATTGTTGAGGATGCCGACGAGCAGCTCGGCAGGATGATGCCCGCGCAGGTAGGCGCTCTGATATGCGATGAGACCGAAGCTCGCCGCGTGCGCTTTGTTGAAACCGAAGGCGGCGAAGGCCTTTATCTTGTCGAAGACCGTCTCGGCGACGGCGAGAGTGACCCCGCCCTCCAGGCATCCCTTGATGAAGCCCTCCCGGATCTTCGCCATCTCCTCAGGCGAGCGGTCATGGGTCATGGCGCGACGGAGCTGATCGGCCTGGCCGAGCGAGAAGCCGGCGAGGATGGCGGCAATCTCCAGAATCTGCTCCTGGTAGATGATGACGCCGAACGTCTCGGCCAGGTGCGGCTCTATCGACGGATGATCGAAGGTGACGGGCTGCTCACCGTGGCGGCGCGCGATGTAGGGCGTGATCATGTCTGCCTGCATCGGGCCGGGACGAAAGAGCGAGATGTTGGCGACGATGTCGGCAAAGCGCGTCGGCTGGAGGCGCCCGAGAAGCTCGCGCATGCCGGGGCTCTCCAGCTGGAAGACGCCGACCGTCTTGGTCGAGCGCAGGTGGGCGAAGGTTGCCTCGTCATCGAGCGGAAGAGCATCGATGTCGAAGCGGCGGGAGGCGGCACGCACCATTGCCTGTGCGTCTTCTATCGCCGAGAGGGTGCGCAGGCCGAGTATGTCCATCTTCACCAGGCCGAGGTCTTCGATATCGTCCTTGTCGAACTGGGCGACGACGACCCCCTTGGCCGAGTACTGAAGCGGCAGGTAGTCGGTGAGCGGCGTCGGAGCGATGATCAATCCCGCCAGGTGGACGCCGAGGTGACGCGGAAAGCCGTCGATCGCTTCGCAGACGTCGAGAAGTACGTTGGGATCGCGCGTCGGGGTGATCGTGGCGACCTCCACGGCGTAGTCTCCAAGCTCGGGCAGGCCGGCGATTGCCTCCCGTATTTTTGATGCCCGAGCATAGGGCAGCGGCTTGGCGAGCTTATCGATCTCCTCATCTTCGTAGTCAAATGCCTTGGCGACATCGCGCACGGCGCTCCTCGCTCGGAACGTGTTGACGGTGGCGACCATGGCGACGCGATCGTGGCCGTAGGTGTCGTAGACGTAGTCGATGACCTCGTCGCGGCGGGCGGCGTCGAAGTCGATGTCGATGTCGGGCATGTCGCGGCGCTCTGGATTGAGAAAACGCTCGAAGAGCAGCTTGTTTTCGATGGGATCGACGGTCGTGATGCCGAGCAGATAGCAGACGAGCGAGTCGGCCGCCGAGCCCCGGCCGGAGCAGCGGATGCCACGGCTTTTCGCAAAGCGGACAATATCGTAGACGATGATGAAGTAGGCGGCGAAGCCCATCTTGTCGATGATGCGAAGCTCGTGTGAGAGCCGGTCTGTGACCTCTGTCGTGAGCGGCCGGTACAGCCTGCCAAGACGCTCCAGACACAGCTTTGACAGATACGAGAAGGCCGTCTCGCCTGCCGGCAGCGGCGCCTCCGGGAACTTGAATGTCTCCAAGTCAAGCTCAAGGTTACACCGGTCCGCTATCCAGCCTGTGTTGGCCAGCGCCTCGGGGTGATCCTTGAAGAGCGTCGCCATCTGCTTCGATGACTTGAAGTACAGCTCCCCATTCATACGCCGCGGCTTATTTGAGATCGGCCGGACGCTTTTCACCGACGCGAGCACGTCGTGGATGCGATAGGCGTCTGGCGTTGTGTAGTGGACGTTGTTGGTGGCGACGACGGGCAGACCGGCTTCTTTCGCGAGCTTCGCGAGGGCGGCGATCTCGGCCGAGCTGTTCTCCTCGCGCACGTGTTGCAGCTCGATGAAGAAGCTGTGCGAATCGAAGAGGTTGGCAAGACTTCGCGCGGCGGCAAGGGCATCTTCGTGGCGGATGAGCGGCTTGCCCGGGACGCCTTGACCGCGGGGAGGACGCCTCTGGCGTTCCTCGCTTGCGGCGAGGAACGAGGGCACCAGCCCACGGCGACAACCGGAAAGCGCGAAGAGATGCGATGCGTGGGCGGCTAGGATCTCGGGCGGGCAGACCGGATAGTCACGCTCGTCCCGCGTCTCCGCTCGGCCGAAACGCAGGTGCATGCCGGTGATGATGCGGCATAGGTTGCGGTAGCCTTCGGGGTCCTTGGCGAGCAGTGTCAGGTGATGGCCGCGTTCGTAGGCGTCTCTCGCTCGCGGCAGGTTGTACTCGTTCTCGCTCCGGGTCCCGTCGCGCGGAGCGCTTCCGCCCGATCGCTCGCCCGAGACAACCTGCCTCCCGCCTGCGTCCCACCCCTCGGCCCGACAATCTGGTTCTAGAACCAGCTCCATGCCGACGATCGGCTTGATCCCCGCCTTCCGGCACGCCTTGTAGAAGCGGATGGCGCCGTAGAGACCATCGTGATCGGTGAGAGCCAGCGCGTCCATGCCAAGCTCGCTGCAGCGCTCGACCAGCTCGGCCGGATCGGACGCACCGTCGCGGAAGCTAAAGCCGCTGTGGACGTGCAGGTGCGTGAATGCCGGCATGTTCGACAATGACTGCTCCTTGGAAGGATTCGCCTCAGCCCCTACGCAAACCGCGGAACGAGGAGCCCGTCCCTCGATCTCTCCTAATCCCACACTCGATACAACCTCCAGCGCCGTTCGGAGATGTCAAAGCACAGATCGTACATCCCCCCGCGGTCAGTCTCGACGCGCACGAACATCCTGTTGATCTCGCCACGCCGCCGCCACCACGAGTGACGCTCCCGCCAGGTCGCTAGGCATTCCTTGATCGCGTACCGCCGTCCTCGCCAGATGAACTTGACCGGTTCGTTGTGAGCCTCCATCTGCACAGCTATCGGTTCATCGTAGATCTTGGACATTTCAACTCACACCACCGTCGGTTCGTCGTCTTTTCCGAGGCTTTCAATGGTCTCGTATATGCGAACGTATGTTCGATAACGGACTTATACCATAGTCTCCTGACATAGCGCTGTCAAGGACGGCGAGGTGTGACATGAGATCGACGCTTGCGCCCTTTATTCATCCAGGCGATGAGGCAAAAGCCGAGAGGCTGGCGCGCAGACTGAAGGAGCCTCGGAGCCGGTTCTACAGCCGAGCGGTAAGAGAATCGTGGGCGTCACGACGCGACGTCTTCACCGGTCACGCGCCACGAACCCTTTCGGTCCGGGGCGGCGGCCGTCCTGTTTCGCCCGGACTCTTTGGCCCGGTACAGAGCACCGTCCGCCGCGGCGATGCCATCTTCGGCCGTGACGCCGCTTGCCGGAACCGACGACACTCCGATCGACACCGTGATTGAGAACTCACCTTGGTCCCAGACGACGCGCCTCTCTTCTATCTGCTTCCGCAGATCGTTGGAGCGAGCGTAGGCAATATCGGTGCCGGCGTTCACCATTACAACCAGGAACTCGTCACCGCCGTAACGACGGACGATATCGGCCACACGCGCTCCGGAGAGCAAGACCTCGCTGACCATCTTGAGTACGGCGTCGCCCGCCGAGTGCGAGTAGTCGTCGTTGACCAGCTTGAAGTCGTCGATGTCCAGGAGAAGGAAGGCCAGTGATGTTTTTTCGCGCTCCGCCAGGGCCATCTCCCTGGGCAGGCTGTCCTCGAGGAAGCGACGGTTGTAGAGGGTCGTCAGCGGATCCCTGATCGCCTGCTCTTGCAGCTTATCGTTGAGGGCTACGATCAACCTGTGATTCCGCTCGAGCTCGGCGTGGGCAGTCTCCAGGAGCTTCTTTCTTCGCCGCTCCTCGGTGACATCATGGAGGACGACCAGATGCGCGGGCCGCACGCGAGAACCGGTATCGAGCGCCGTGACTCGAAAGTCGACGTAGCGGCAGTCATCCGAACAGCCGATGGGCACGGCGGCGTCTCCCCGCTTTTCGCCGCCGCCGGCGACGCTCTCGCGCAGGGAGAAGACGGCGTCCGTCACACCGCCCAGGAGTATCTCGGCCGGCTGACCGACCGGCGCGGGTCGAGTCACGTCCAGTATGTTCAAAGCCGCCGGGTTCGCGTCCGCGACCCGGTCCTTGTCGTCAAGAACGACGACCCCGTCAGGCATCTGTTCAACCAGCGCGTCGCGCGCCACGGGAAGGATGTCGAGCAGCTGACCGCGCGAGAGAGCGGCCAGCCACAGCGTGCCGGTAACCAGGAACGCGAGGGGCGCGAGGTCCAGACCGCTCAGCGGGAGCAGCCTGGACTCAGAGACCATGCTGGCCACGAATGGCACAATCGCCCCGATCAGCAGAATTGTGGTTCGAGCCCGCTCGGTCCCGGAAGAGCGCCGATGAACCCGAATGATGATGACTAGCCCAAGGACGATCATCGCGTACGCAAACATCGTGAATGCCCAGTACAATGGGCCCGGCACGGACGTGTAGTGCGTGTGCGAGCCGACCGCCAGACCCATGAAAGCCCTGTCGTAGAGACGGCCCGGGTTGGGCCACTGGGTGACGGCGAGTAGGAATGGCGGAATCGCGATCAGCGCGATCCGGCCTGGAGTACGCCATCGGTCAATCCTGGCGACATCGAGTGCGAGGTTGAGGAATCCGACGGGGACCATCCACGTGCCAAGAGACATCATCCTCAGCCAGAAGACCTGCCCTGGGAATGTAGGCACGGACCACATGGCCGCGGAAGCGCCGGCCCAGATGACGATGCCCAGCATGAGCAGCGCCAGCGGCCGCGCACCGCGAGTGGCCCTGTGTCGCCAAGCGACAGCCGTCAACGCGAAGGCAATTGCGGCGACGACTGCAAACAGGGCTGCGTAGATGTGGTGCAGTTCAACCATGAAGTCGCCTCCAGGCCGTGCCGCCGGTGATATCCACTGTATGTTCCCAGGTTCGGCCGGGCGGTACCGAAAACGCCGTCCAGCACCTGCCTTCAGATACGAACACACGTTTGATATACTCGGCCTGGCGATGCGCAAGATCCTGCACATAGACATGGACGCCTTCTTCGCCGCCGTCGAGCAGTTGAAGAACCCGCAGCTGCGTGGCAAGCCGGTCATTGTCGGCGGCGATCCGGACGGGCGCGGCGTCGTGGCGGCTTGCTCATATGAGGCGCGCACCTACGGCATCCACTCGGCGATGCCGATGGCTTGGGCGCGGCGTCGCTGCCCCAACGCCGTCTATCTGCCCGGCGACATGAAGTCCTACGCGGCCTACTCCAAGAAGGTCCGCGCCGTCCTCGATCGGTACACACCACTCGTGGAGCCCGTCTCCATCGACGAAGCCTTCCTCGACGTCACCGGCTGCGAGCGGCTGTTCGGCACGCCGCGCGAGATCGGGCGCAAGATCAAAGAAGCCGTGAAGCGCGAGACCGGGCTCACGTGCTCAGTCGGCATCGGGCCCAACCGCTTTCTCGCGAAGCTCGCGAGCGACCTGGAGAAGCCGGATGGCCTGGTGGAGCTAACCGCGGGCGACATGCGCGGCCGCTTGCGTGAGCTGTCCGTCTCGAAGCTGTGGGGTGTCGGAAAGGTCACGCAGCAGAAACTCGAGGCGATGGGTGTCTTTCGGATCGGACAGCTTCAAGACGCTCCGCTCGACGTGTTGGAGCAGGCCTTTGGGAGCCAGACGGAGTACTTGCGCAACATCGCCTTCGGTCGAAGCTCCGACGTCGTGGAGCCGCCGGGGCGCGCCAAGTCGGTTTCCAACGAGACGACGTTCGAAGATGACCTCGACGACCCCAAGGCGCTGGAGGATGTCATCAGGTGGCTTAGCGAGCGCGTGGCCAGGCGCATGCGCCGGGGCCGCTACCGGGGCCGCACCATCACCATCAAGGTGCGCTTCTCCGATTTCAAGACGATCACGCGCTCGACTACCCTGCCCGACTTCGTCGACCGGGGCACCGAAATCACCAAGACCGCCCTTGAGCTGTTTCGCCGCCTCGATCTGGGCGGCAAGAAGGTGCGGCTTCTCGGGGTCGGCGCCAGCAACCTCGAGGAGTCCTTCTCGCAGCTGGAACTGTACGAGGACGGCGAGCGAGCCGTAAAGGTCGACAGAACCATGGACTCGATCAGGGACAAGTTCGGCGAGAGCGCGATCGGTCGCGGGCCGAAGCGACGATGGAGAGACACCTATCAGAAGCTCGATCCCTGAAGCCGCCCTCCGGGACGTGCCTACAGCTCGATCCCGAAGCCCTTCAACCCCGTCTCGCCCTTCTCAGTCAGATAGTAGCGCTTCTTGGCGCCGCTTCCCTGGGTCACGACCCATCCCTGCCTCTCGCAGTATGCGAGGAAGCCTGCGCCGAGCAGGTAGGGGTTGATCGCCTTCCCCGGGATTACAGCACTCGGCTCCTGCCCGGGCGTCGGTGTCGGTTGCCTGTCTCCTTCGGCCATGCTCCGGTCCCCCTCGGGTAGGTGGATCTCCCGTCCTTGCGAGCCGCGGCCGTAGGATCGATTCTTCTGCGGGGTCGCGGGCTAGAGCTCTGTCAGGCGTTCGAAGATCTGGCTCGTGTTTCTCAGGTAGTAGGCCGCGTCGAAACAGCCGGCCAGCTCCTCGGCGGAGAGCAGCTTCGTCACGTCTTCGTCTTCGGCAAGCAGCTCACTGAACTTGCCCTCGCCGCGCCAGGCGGACATTGCATTGCGTTGCACCAGCTTGTAGGCATCCTCGCGCGATACGCCCTTCTCGACCAGCTCGAGCAGCACGCGAGAGGAGAAGACAAGACCGCCCGTCAGCTCCAGGTTGCGCTGCATGTTGGCGGGGTAGACGACGAGACCGCGCATCACGTAGATCATCTTGTGAAGGATGTAGTCGAGCGCGATGGCCGAGTCGGGCACGATGACGCGCTCTACGGAGGAGTGGCTGATGTCTCGCTCGTTCCACAGCGCCACGTTCTCCATCGCCGCCTGGGCATTGCCCCGGATGACGCGAGCCAGACCGCATACCCGCTCACAAATGACCGGGTTGCGCTTGTGCGGCATGGCCGAGCTGCCCTTCTGTCCCGACTCGAACGGCTCCTCGGCCTCGAGCAGCTCGGTGCGCTGCATCGAGCGGACCTCGGTCGCCATCTTGTCCAGCGAGGAGGCGACGACGACAAGCGTCGTCAGGAACTCGGCGTGCCGGTCGCGCTGGAGAACTTGCGTCGAGACTTCCGCGGGCTTCAGCCCGAGCTTTTCGCAGACGTAGGCCTCCACGGAGGGATCGATGTTGGAGTAGGTGCCGACGGCTCCCGATATCTTCCCGACGCGAACCGTCTCTCTCGCGTGCTCGAGGCGCTCGCGGTTGCGCTTCATCTCAAATGCCCACAGCGCCGGTTTGAGTCCAAAGACCATTGGCTCCGCCTGGATCCCGTGTGTGCGGCCGACCATTACCGTCTCACGATGCTCCAGGGCCCGCTCCTTTAGCACGCCGATCAGCTCGTCGACGCCCTCGATCAACAGATCGGCGGCCTCTACCATGCGCACGGACAACCCGTTGTCGACGACGTCGTACGAGGTCATGCCGTAGTGAACCCAACGCCCGGCCTCGCCGATCGTCTCGGCCATCGAGCTGACGAAGGCGATGACATCGTGGTGGACCTCGGCTTCGATCTCGTTGATCCGCTCGACGTCGAAGCCGGCCTTGGCGCGAATCTCGACCGCCGCCTCTTTGGGAACGACCCCAAGCTCGGCCTGCGCCTCGGCGGCGAGAGTCTCGATCTCCATCCACTTACTGAACTTGTTGTGCTCGCTCCAGATGACGGCCATCTGCGGCCGGCAGTAGCGGTCGATCACTGCGCTTCCTTCCTGTACTCTTCATCCTTCTCGGCGACGCCCCGCGCCAACTTCTCCTTCTGATGGACGAGCTTCGGCGCATACTCGGGGTGCTTCAACGCGACGATCTGTGTCGCGAGGATCGCGGCGTTGACGGCGCCGTCTATCGCCACCGTCGCGACGGGCACCCCGGGCGGCATCTGAACCGTCGAAAGCAGCGAGTCCATCCCGCCGAGGTCCGGCGTCTTGATTGGGATGCCGATGACGGGCAGCGTCGTCAGCGAGGAGACAACGCCGGCCAGGTGCGCGGCCTTCCCGGCCGCGCATATGATCACTTCGATGCCGCGCTCGGCTGCGGAGACGGCGTAGTCATGCGCCGCCTGCGGGCTGCGGTGCGCCGAGATGATTCGCCGCTCAAACGGTACATCGAGTTCTTCGAGCACTCTGTCGGCGCCCTCCACGATTGCCAGGTCGGAGGAGCTGCCGAGCACGATGCCTATCAACGGATCTACCATTGTCGCAAGCCTCCTACATGTACGATGGCCTGATTAGGGGGACACCACACCTAATTCCGCTCCACTCTCTCGGCGATGTCCTTGCGATAGTGCATGCCATCGAAGTGGATGCGTGAGATGGCCTCATAGGCCCGCTCGCGCGCCTCGCGGAAGGTCGGCGCGAGCGCCGTGACATTGAGCACTCGGCCTCCGGCCGTGTAGAACGTGTCGTCCTCGCGGACGGTGCCGGCGTGAAAGACCGTGACTCCGTCGACCTCCGCCGCCGCATCGAGCCCCGAGATCGGCTTGCCCGTCTCATAGCCGCCCGGGTAGCCGCCGGATGCCGCAACTACGGTGATGCACACGTCATCGGTCCATTCGATCCGGTAGTCCGCCAGGTTGCGCTCGATCACCGAAAGCATCAGCTCGCAGAGATCCCCTTTCATTCTCGGCAGGATGACCTGGGTCTCCGGGTCACCGAACCGCACGTTGAACTCGAGCACTCTCGGACCCGCGGCGGTCAGGATGATGCCACCGTAGAGCACACCTATGAATTCGATGCCCTCTTCAGCCAACCCGGTGACCGTCGGCTCGTGAACAGTATGAACGATGCTGGCGGCAAGCGCCTCGTCGACGATCGGCACTGGCGAGTAGCATCCCATGCCGCCGGTGTTCGGCCCCTGGTCTCCATCGTAGACGCGCTTGTAGTCTTGCGCGGGCACCATCGGCAGCACGATGCGGCCATCGGTCAGCGCAAGGAGCGAGACCTCCTGGCCCTGCAGGTACTCCTCGACGACGACCTTCGTTCCTGCCTCCCCGAATCGTTGCGCGATGAGACAAGAGTCCAAGGCCTCCGACGCTTCCTCGTGCGACATCGCGACGAAGACTCCCTTGCCCGCGGCGAGCCCATCCGCCTTGATGACTATCGGCGCTCCCGCCTTCTCCAGATACGCCGCGGCGGCGTCGCAGTCGTCGAACGTGCGAGAGGCGCCGGTGGGCACCCCGTGCCGTTCCATCACGGCCTTCGCGAAGCTCTTGGAGCCCTCGAGCATCGCCGCCTCCTTGCGAGGACCGAAGACCCGCATCCCGCGGGCGGACAACACATCGACAAGTCCTTCGACGAGCGGCGCCTCCGGGCCGACGATCGTCAGATCGATGCGGTTGGACTCGGGGAACTCGACCACGGAGAGGGTGTCTTCGACGTCGATCTGGACGCACTCGCCGTCAAGGGAGATGCCCCCGTTTCCCGGTGCGCAGAAGATCTTCTCCACCGACGGGCTCTGGCGGAGCTTCCAGACCAGCGCGTGCTCGCGCCCACCGCCGCCGATGACCAAGATCCTCACGAGTGTCCTCCTCGCCGCGTCCTCCAGCCGTCTTGACGTATTCGCCCTCGCAGGAGGCGACCCTGCAACGGCAGATGCGGTCGGCGAGAGGCACCGATTGGATCGGCAGTCAGCCGCGACGACGGGGAGACAAGCGTGGATCGCGCGAGGTGATGGTCCTGCCTTGAAAGGTCCCCCGCTACAGAGGTAGAGTCTTCCGCTCGCCGGAAAGCCGCACCAGTTCCACCTTCACGTGCCCCCCGTCAACGTCGACGACGATGTAGTGGAAGAAACCGCCCTCGTCGCCGGCGGCGTAGAGGGGCGCTCCGGCGCCGCCGGTCGTCACGTAGTTAGTGGGTCCTTGCTTCTGATGATCGAAGAGATGCTCGTGACCGCCGAAGGCGATGTCGGTTCGCCCCTTTTCCAGAAGATGCGCCACGTCGCGACCCATCTGTTTGTCCGTGAATCCTCGCTCTTCATACGGACGCGACTCCGAGTTCGTTGGAGGGAGCACGGGGCGGTGAGTGACGACGAACTTGGCTCCGTCCGCGGCGTCTGCCAGGCCGCGCCGCAACCACTCCAACTGCGTTTGGTCGATCGAGCCCGGGGCGTCCGGCGCCTCGGTATCGAGTATCCAGAAGTGGCATCCCTTCACGGAGAAGGTGTAATACCATGGCCTGCGGGTGAACGCGTCGAACTGGTCGGGATTGATGGCATCGTGGTTGCCCCGCGCGACATAGAACGGGACGCCGAGCCGGTCGATGAGACCCTCGAGCTCGCGGTATTGTCTCGCGACGGCCTCGGGATCCGATTCGGAGCCGGTGACGACGTCGCCCGTCGAGATGACGAACTCAGGACGCTCCTTCTTGGCCATCTCGAGCAGGCGAACAAACTCCGGCGGCTGAGGATCGTCGACGGCCGCGGCTCTGTTGTCGCCGAGCACAACAAACCTCAGAGTAGAGGTGTTCTCGACAGGCCGGGCCGGACTGGAAGGGCGGGTGGTGGAGACCCTGCCGCACGATGGGAGCAGGCCGGCCGCGGTCAGCGCGAGAACGGCGGCTGCGGCGGCTGCCCTCCGGCGAATGGGTTTCGGCTCTGGTGGCGCGGAATGACTCACGCACACATGAAATCACGTTCGCCGATTCTCCGCCATCGGTCTTCAGCATGACTCCGGGCGAAATCGGCGCGCGTTCGGTACCTGCGACCCGCCATTCGTCCGGTTGGCGCCGCCGCCGCATCTAGGGTAGAGTCTCGAGCATGAGGATTCTGGTTACGGGCGGAGCGGGGTTCATCGCGTCACACGTCGTTGACGCCTACGTGGATGCCGATCACGACGTTCTCGTCGCCGACGACTTGTCGACGGGCCGGCGAGCCAACTTGAACCCGAGCGCGGCCTTCGAGGAGGTGGACATCGCCACTGCGGCTTTCGACGCCGTAGTGGAGCGCTTTCGCCCGGAAGTCATCAACCATCACGCGGCGCAGATCTCGGTGCGAGAATCGGTGGCCGATCCAGCGGAGGACGCCCGACGCAACGTGCTGGGCACGGCAAACATGCTGGAAGCGGCTAGACGACACGGGTGCGAGCACGTAATCTACGCCTCCTCGGGGGGAGCCATATACGGAGAGCCGGAGGACCTGCCCGCCGATGAGAGCACACCGATCGCGCCGGTTTCACCGTACGGCCTGAGCAAGTACGTTGCCGAGCTTTACGGGGAGTACTTCCGCCGCAGTCATGGTCTGGTCTTTACAGCACTCCGATACGCCAACATCTACGGGCCGCGGCAGGATCCTCACGGGGAGGCCGGTGTCGTGGCCATCTTCAGCGGCCAGATGCTGTCGAACGAGACGCCGACGATCAATGGAGACGGAAGCCAGGTCCGCGACTACGTCTACGTGGGAGACATCGTGCGCGCCAACGTGACGGCCCTGCAACAACGCAAGGATGGAGCCTTCAATATCGCCACGGGGGTGCCCACGTCGGTGAACGACCTGTACGCGCAGATCAAGGAGCTGACCGGCTACGCCGACGAGGCGAAACACGGGCCGGCCAAGGCGGGTGACGCCCAGGCCGTGTATCTGGACGCGTCACTTGCGCGCTCGGAGCTGGGATGGGCACCGGCAGTGACCCTGCGTGAAGGCCTGGGTGAGACTGTCGCATACTTCCGAAGCCCCTCCTCGGCGCGCTAGCCGCTCAGACGCCAAGCCG
>DYIV01000045.1:13120-18196 GCA_020723435.1 Slackia heliotrinireducens
TTGCGTGCACCAGACCGAAAACGCTGCTCCAGCGGCAGGTTTCGCGGACAGAACGGCGAAGTGAGCCACTGTGAGCGCTGCGCACTCAGAGTGGTCGGAGGCCCGCTTCTGTAGTAAGATGCGGTTGGGAGGGTACATAAAGCAGGCGGTGATTCTGAAACACCAAGCCGGCATTTCGGGGGCGATGAGCTTGGCCACTTATTCTTGAAACCGCTTTGCCGATACTGTTAGTGCTGGCGCATAAGAAGGGCAATGCGGCGAGCTGCCATTGTGCGTGAGCGTTGAGTTTCGTGGGCAACTCAATCGAAAGCGGGTTCTGGCAGTGGAGATCGCAGGGAAGACAGGGCACACATCTGCTGACGAGGTCCGACCGGGCCCAATCGTCGCGTTGGCTCGCAAGCGAGGATTGCTGCTTGCATCTGCCGACGTCGTAACGCTGAGTGTCGTGGCGATACTGGGCCGCGGAATCCCCCTTCCGCTTCTGGCTCTGTTCATTGTGACCATGCCGATTCTGCTGGCAACTGCCGGTCTGTATTCGACCCGCCTCCGCATGATCGCGCTCGACCAAGTACCGGTCGCGGTAGGGATCGCGACCTTGGCGGCCTCAGCCGTCGTGACAATCAACTTCCTCGTGCTTGCCCTGCCGCTACGCCCGGCTCAAATCGTGCAGATGTGGACCGCCGCCGCGGTTCTCGTGCCGCTGGGCAGACTGTTCACGACACCCCTGCACAAGGCCGCGGCAAGGTCGACCGCGAAACGCCGGACGCTCATCGTCGGAAGCGGTTCATCGGCGGTGCTGGTGGCGAACAAGATTCAGCGCCACTCGGAGATCGGCCTCGAGGTTGTCGGGTTCGTCGACAACGGACCGCGCAAGTCGGTTCGGGGCAGACCCGAGCCCTTGATTGGAGATCTTAGCTCCTTGCCGGAAATCCTGGCCGAATCGCAGGCCGAAGTTGTGATCATGGCTTTCGTTAAGAACAACTATCAGGAGATTCTGCACGCGCTCTACCGCGCCCAGCCGCAGGTGGAGGTATTCATGATGCCGCGCTATTTCGAGTTTCTCAGCGCCGGTATTCACGTCGACGATCTGGCGGGTATGCCCCTGCTGGGCGTCAATCGGAAGCTTGGCTCCCGGTGGCAGAACGCTTTCAAGCGCGCCGAGGACCTCCTGCTGGCAAGCATCATGACGCTTGTCGCTCTGCCGCTCTTTCCGATAATCGCGCTCGCCATCAAGCTGGACTCCCCCGGACCCATCTTCTTCACGCATCAGCGGATCGGCAAGGACTTCAAGCCGTTCGACGTCTACAAGTTCCGCTCGATGACGGCCGGCGCCGACAAGGACAAGGAGGCGCTGGAGAGACTGGGCGAAGAGGACCCGCGGGCCCTCAAGAACACCAACGACATGAGAGTCACGCGCGTGGGGCGGATACTGCGCAAGTCGAGCCTTGACGAATTGCCGCAACTCATCAACGTGCTGAAGGGTGACATGAGCCTCATAGGCCCGCGCCCTCCGGTGGCGGCCGAGGTCGACGCCTACGATGAATGGCAGAAGAAGCGCCTCTCGGTGCGTCCGGGGATCACGGGACTCTGGCAGGTCAGTGGCCGGTCCGACTTGCCATTCGACGAGCGCATCTGGCTCGACTTCATGTATATAGACTCGTGGTCTCCCTGGCTCGATGCGCGTATTCTGTTGCAGACTATCCCTGCAGTGATCTCAATGCGAGGGGCCTACTAGCGCCGTTCGGTCAGCGGAAGGCGCCGGTTGAATACGCTTTGAAGGATCAACGCACCGCACCGAGCATCCTAATAGTCTCACAGCCTACGACAGGCGGGACCGCAACACACGTCCTAGACCTCTCCGCCGGTCTCAAAGAACGCGGGTGGGACGTGACCGTGGCGTGTCCCGCGGACGGTCGGCTCGGCGCTGATCTCAAGAACCGCAATGTCACCGTCGTAGAGCTACCCATGGTCAGAGAGATACGTCCCGCCGCCGACCTTGTCGCTTTCCTGCGCCTGATACGCCTTTGTCGGCTGCTCCGACCGGACGTGCTACACCTGCACAGCTCGAAGGCCGGCTTTCTTGGGCGGATCGGGGCTCGGCTGGCCG
This sequence comes from Slackia heliotrinireducens, assembly GCA_020723435.1. Lineage (GTDB taxonomy): Bacteria > Actinomycetota > Aquicultoria > DYIV01 > DYIV01 > DYIV01. The sequence goes on from DYIV01000045.1 coordinate 15,228, forward strand.
GTTGCCCCATCGTCGTCTTCACTCCCCACTGCTGGTCGTTCCAGTCAGAGGGGCCGGGGAGAAGACGTGACTTATATGTCAGACTCGAGCGATTCGCGTCGCGATTCTGTGACATGACGGTAGCGGTTTCCCAGCGGGAGGCTGATGAGGCCGTGGAGCTGGGTGTAGTCGGCTCGACCAGGATCACCGTGATACATAACGGCGTCGAACCTCCCGCCGACGGCGCGCTGCCCCCCGATGTGGCGGCCATCGCCGACGAGGCGCGTGCGTGCATCGTCTCAGTCGGACGCCTGGACGAGCAGAAGGGATACTCGTACCTCGTCGAGGCCATGGCCCTGCTCAAGAAAGAGCAGCCGAATGCCGTTCTGATAGTTGCGGGTGACGGCCCGCACATGGAGGAGTTGCGGGCCCGCGCCGCATCGCGCGGACTGGACGGATCGGTGCACTTTGTCGGAGAGCTGCAGAACGTGGGACCGCTGTTGCGCAGAGCCTGCCTATTCGCGCTCAGTTCGTTGTGGGAGGGACTCCCCTACACGATACTCGAGGCCATGGCCGCGGGTCTTGCGGTCGTCGCGACGGACGTTGGAGGCTGTGCCGAGCTCGTTGCGGACGGAGAAACCGGCCGGCTGGTGCCACCGAAGGATCCGGATGCTCTTGCCGCGGCCCTGCTGTGGATCCTGCGAGACGAGAGCCGTTGCGCCGCCATGGGGGCCGCCGGAGAGGCGCGCGCGGCACGGGAGTTCTCCTTGAAGGCCTGCGTGGACGGGAATGAGGCGCTCTACGAGACGCTGCTGGGCCGCGAGGCCGAGCACGACGCCCGGGAGAAGACGACATGATCGCTATGCCGGATACGAAGACAGCTTCGCGACCGCGTCCGCAGTTCGGATGGTCGCGCCTGGTACCCACAGCCGTCCTTGCGATAGCCGCGCTGATCGTGTTCGCCGATCAGCTCGTCTTCGCTGAGAAGATATTCCCGGGGGTGCGAATCGGCCCCGTGAGTGTTGGCTGGATGACGCGGGACCGGGCCTCGGCAACCCTGGCGAAGCGACTGTCCGGTTCGCGTGAGATGACTCTGGTCTGGCCCGACGGCAAGAAACGGGTGCGGATCAAGGGCGACGATTTCGGCATCGATCCCGACGCGGCCGCAGCGGCCGCATACGAGGCAGGCCGATCGGGTGACGTCATCTTGCGCCTAGGGACGCGGTTCAGCGCCGCGACAAGCGACTACGCGGTCGGCACGCAGCCGAAGCCGCGGGGTACGGCCGGGCGCATCATCGATGACGCGCGGGCTTTGCAGCATGAACCCGCCGTCGATGCTCGCTTCGTCATCGAGAAGGGCCAGGTTCAGGTCGAACCGGGCAAGACCGGAGAGGATCTCGACGAGCGAGGCAGCGCGTTGGAGCTGGCTGACGCCTTTCTCTCTCGCCGGTTCGCGGTCCGCTTGCCCGTCACCATCGTCGAGCCAAGGACCACAACGGCCATGGCGACTCGGCTGCTACCGAAGGCACGCGCCTGGGCGGCGCAGCGGGCGCGCGTCACAATGAACGGTGGAGTGGTGACGCTGTCGTCGGCCAAGCTGATGGACATGACGACGGTCTCCAGAGGGAAGCTGGCCATCAATCCGCAGCACCTGGAGAAGGCGCTGGCGGTCCGCAGTGCATCGATTGCCCAACCTTCACAGGATGCCTACTTCACGGTAGTCGGCTCTCACGTGAGGATTCGAGGAGGTCAGGTTGGACGCAGCGTCGATGCCACCGGCACGGCCGCGAAACTGACCGAGGGGCTCAACGCGGCTAAGGCTTCGGTCGCGGCCGTCGTGCACACCACACAGCCTGCGGTGACCAGGGGCGATCTCGCAGCGCTACACATAAGCAAATTGCTCAGCTCGTTCACGACCGAGTTCAGGCTTGGGGAGGACAATCGTGACGTCAACATCGCCCTCTCCGCCGAGGCCATACGCGGCAAGGTCCTCAACCCGGGTGAGGTCTTCTCCTTGAACCGGGAGACAGGGCCGCGCAACCGCGCCACCGGCTATCGAGAGGCGCTGACGTTTCAGGGGGGGAAGGTGGTCCCCGGTATCGGCGGTGGAGTCTGCCAGGTCTCCTCTACGCTCTACGACGCCGCGCTGCTTGCGAACCTGCGCATCGTCAAACGAAGCAACCACTCCATGGCGGTCAGCTACGTCCCGCCGGGCTACGACGCCACGACGTTCTACCCGACGGTTGACCTGAAGTTCCAGAACAACAGGGAGAGCGCGATCCTGCTATGGTCGGCGGTGCGACGCAATCGGTTGACGATTCAGATATTCGGCAGCGGCTACAGCCCGAAGGTGCGCATACAGACGAAGGTGCGCCAAGCGGGTGCGCCGAAGACGACCATCATCTACACCTCGAAGCTCCCTCGCGGCGTGCGCCGCGTTGAAGTGGCCGGAAGGCCCGGTTACATCGCGTATTCATGGCGCGTCGTCCTGCGGGGGAAAACAGTCCTGCGGCGCGAACTCTTAGCCAAAGATGTCTACCGGGCCAGGAGTTCGATCGTTGAGGTAGGCAATTAGCGGCACCGGATCGGAGGAGACGAATGGACACATGGGAATGGTTGCCTTTCTTGCAGAAGCGCTGGCTGACGATCATAGCGACGACTCTGATTGTCGTGGCCGTCACGATGGCGGTGACTCTGTCGCTCGCGCCCGTCTACGAGGCGACTGCCGTGGTGTCGATTCAGACGATCTCCAAGGAGGATCCGTCCGCGGCTACGACGGCCGACAAGACCGGAGCAATCAGCGCCGCTCAGCTGATGAAGAGCGACGCGGTTATCAAGCTTGCGGCGAAGAAGCTCAAGGTGGCTCCGTCGGACCTCGATGCCACGCTGGACTGCAGGCCCTTGGCCGACACCAACCTCGTCTTGGTAGGTGTTGAGTCGGGCTCACCAGAACGCGCGGCCGACGTCGCCAATGCCGTCGCTGAGGCGTA
>DYIV01000046.1 GCA_020723435.1 Slackia heliotrinireducens
AACTTCCTGATGATGCCGATATTCTTCCTCTCCGGCGCCATCTTCCCATTGTCGAATCTGCCGGGTTGGCTCAGTGTGATGACGCGCCTTGACCCGCTGACCTACGGCGTCGACGCTCTGAGAGGAACGATGCTGGCCGGCGAGTCGGTCACGCTGGGGACGCAGACCGTGCGCTATCAGGCCTACTCGATGGGATTCGACGTCCTAGTGATGAGCATCTTCGCGCTCATCATGATCGGGCTGGCGGTCTATTCCTTCAGCCGCCAGGAGTAGTCCCGACGCGAGCCTGGCCGTCCCGGCCGCGGGGCGTCTCATCAGGTGTGGGCTTGGTCGTCGGCAACGTGAAGTGGAACGCGCTCCCCTTGCCCAGCTCACTCTCGACCCAGATCTTGCCGCCGTGTGCCTCGACGGCGTTCTTGGCGATGTAGAGGCCCAGGCCGGCGCCTCCCGCCTTGCGTGACGTACCGGCGTCGGACTGAAAGAACCGCTCGAAGACCCGTTCGCGATCGCCGATAGGAACGCCTGAGCCTCGGTCGACGACGAAGGCTTCCACGTCACCATCTCGCGTCCGAATCGTGATCGAGATCGGTGAGTAGGAGGGGGAGTACTTGACGGCGTTGGAGACGAGGTTCGACAGCACCCTTTCGATTAGACGGCGGTCGGCAAAGACCGGCGGCACGCTCGACGCGCAATTGACCGTGAACCGATCGGGCTCGCCGCTTCGAGCGAAGGGTGAGATCACCTCGCGCGCCAGCGTCTCCAGGTCCACCCACGTCCGATCGAGGACTATCACGCCTTCCTCGATTCTGGAGGCCGCGAGCAGGTCTTCCACGAGCGCGGTCATGTGCTCCGCCTGCCGCTTGATTGCTTCGACGAGCGCGGCCGCGTCCGGCTCGAGCTTGGCGATGCCCGGCCTCTCCAGGGTCTTCGCCGCTCCGTAGATGGCCGCCAAGGGAGTGCGCAGCTCGTGTGAGACCATCGAGACGAAGTCCGACTTGAGCGCCTCGAGACGCTTCTCCTCAGTGATGTTGCGCACGATTCCCTGGTATCCGGCGAAGCCCATGCGCTCGTGAATCGGCATCGCGCGGACCTCGATTTCGATCTCTTCTCCGTCGGGCCGGCACCCGACCGCCTGCGCGGAGCCCTGGGCGGCGCGCTCGAGCAGCTTCAGTCCGTCTTCGGCCGAACCGCCGCTGCCGAGCGGCTTGACCACTTCGACGATCGAGCGGCCGATCAGCTCGCGGCTTCGGCGCCCGAACAGCTTCGCGAACGCCTCGTTGTAGAGGGTGAGATGGCCGTCCTGGCCGGTGGTGAAGATTCCTTGGCTGCTTCGCCTGACGACGTCGCTGTAGCGCCGGCGTGACGCGGCGACCTCGCCGGCAAGCGCCTCGCTCTTCGCCTCCAACTGCTCGTTCAGCTCGAGGATGTGGCGCTGGGAGTGGCGGACGGTCTCAAGAAGCCTGTTGAACGTGCGGGAGAGACTGCCGACCTCGTCGTCGCAGGCGACCTCCACTGAGCCGGAGAAGTCGTCGCGCTCCATGATCTGATTCACCCGGCGCTCGAGCGCGCGGATGGGACGCGTGATGACCCGATGAATCCCCAGCGAGCTGAGGACGAGGAAGACGGCGCCGAACGCGACGAGGATGATGGCGTTGTAGGCGGAAGCAAGCCGGTAGAGAACGAACGCGGCGACGAGGGTTGGAACCAGGGAAGCCGCGAGCAGGGCGACGAGCAGCTTCGTACCCAGAGGCCACTCGTCGATCTGATTGAGGAGCCGGTCGTAGATCTTCATTTCCACGTCCTGACGGGCCGAGGATGCCGCCGCGCCGCAACCGCTCTAGGATGACTCGCGCTTCAGGCCGGTCGCCCGCCTGAATGCGGGCAGTTGGCGCCGCGCCACGGGTATCTCCGTGCGCTCCTTGTCGGCAACGACGACAGTGTAGGCGCCGGTGTTGCGCCGTATCTCGTCGATCTTAGACAGGTTTATGAGGTAGCTGCGATGCGCTCGATGGAATCCCGCCGCCGCCAGCTGTCGCTGCAGGCTGCCCAATGTGCCTGGGACCGTGTAGACCTGGTCGAACGTGTGCAGCTGAGTGGTGGGACCGTTGCGCTCCGCGAAGATCACGTCATCGGCGGCGAGCAGTACGGTGCGCTTTCCATCGTTGGCCGCCACCGTCGTCCGCTTCGACTCGGTGATGACGGGCCCCGCCTTCGTGCCCAGCAGCGCCCTCACACGGGGGGCCAGCTCCAGTGGATTGAAAGGCTTGGTGAGGTACTGCTGCGCGCTCATCTTGAACGCCAGCACGCGCGCCTCCTCCTGCGTCTTGGCCGTCAGGACGATGACAGGCACGTCCGCCGTCTCCGGCAAGCCGCGTAGTTCCGACAGAACCATCCATCCGTCGATGTCGGGCATCATGATATCGAGAATGATGACATCGGGCCGCTCCGACTTCGCCAGCCGCAGCGCCTCGCCGCCTGACGACGCGGCCACGACGCGCATCCCATCGAGCTGGAGATTGACCTTGACGACATGGGCGATGCTCGGGTCGTCGTCGGCGATGAGCACAACGGGTCGATCTCTCACTACAAACCATCCCCCAAGAAACGCCACACGTCCGCAAGACGGTGTCGTTGTGCGATCGCGTGCACGGCGATACACAAGCGACGGGAGCGCCCCGCGGACCTAGGTAATCTGCCGGGCTTCATTATAGCAGCCAAGTAGTCCAATGCGGACTAGGATCGGAAGATTTCTGGACCTGGTTCTGCGGTTAGAGAGCGAAGGCTGCGGGCAGAATAGGGCAAGCGACCCATCCGGGGCGCTTGCCGTGTGCTTCGGGATTCGCACGGCGTCCGTGAAGAAGGAGGAGATATTCGATGATGTACGGATACGGTGCTGACGGCATGATGGGAGGAGGGTTCGGGCTGGTGGGCGGCATCTTCATGCTCGTCTTCTGGATTCTTGTGATCGTGGGCGTGGTCCTGTTGATCAAGTGGCTGATCGAACAGACGAGTCACGGCGGCCACACGCATGCGCCTCCGAATAGCCAGGCGCTGGAGATCGCCAAATCGCGCTACGCGAAGGGCGAGATCTCCAAGGAGGAATTCGATCAGATGAAACAAGACCTGATGTGAGGGAGCAAGACGATGAAGCGACACACGCTCTTGATATGGGGAATCATCCTCGTCGTGGTCGGCCTGATCGGCATCGGCGCCGCCAACCTGATCGGATGGCGAACGGGCGCGAGGGGTAGCTGGTGGTGTCCGATGTGCGGCCAGTCGACGCGCGACGGCGCCGGCGGGCGCGGATATCGGCTTGGACCCTCCGACACCGGGCGCGACGGATTCGGCCCCGGCGACATGATGGGGCCCGGAGGATACATGATGCGCAACTTTGGCAAGAGCAAGTACTCCTCCAACGGTGAGCGCATCTTCCTGACCGGACAGAGCGAGTCCGGCGGCGTCTCCGGCGGCTTCGGCATGATGAGGCTCGGCTGCGCGAACTGCCACAGAGCGGACGGCTCAGGCGATCTGGCCTTTCCCGACGGGACGGTCACCGCCGACATCCGCCATAAGTCCCTCGCCGATGAGGGCTTCACCGACGCGACCCTGAAGCGCGCAATCACCGATGGAGTCGACGAGAAGGGTGAGGAGCTCAGCAGCTACATGCCACGCTGGACCATGAGTGCGAAAGACCTGAACGACCTGGTGGCGTACTTGAAGACTCTGTAGGCGCGGCCGCCGATCATCTGAAAGTTGCGTGCGGGCCGGGCCCGAGCCCCCGTGCTTGACGGGCCCGAGCCCCCGCGATTGACGGGCGCGAGCCCCCGTGCTTGACGGGCCCGGCGGGACTTGTTAGAGTACTGCACATCTGAGCAGACACTCATATAAGGCGGTACTCTGGATGGCTGGGCGCAGCGACTCACCGGCCACGTGCCACGTCGCGGACGATATCGTTGAAGGGGAAACCCTCGAGCGTCTCACCGAGACCTTCAAGGCGCTCGGTGACACCACACGTGTGAGGATGATCTACGCACTCCTCGCCCAAGAGCTGTGCGTTCGTGACATCGCGGCCGCCGCGGGTATCAGCGAGTCGGCCGCCTCTCATCAGCTTCGGCACCTGCGCAGTCTGCGCCTTGTCAAGCATCGCCGGCAGGGTCAGCGCATGTACTACTCACTCGATGACGATCACATCAACGCGCTGCTCGGACAGTGCCTGGAGCATGCTCGGGAGCCGAGGTAGAGCCGGATGAGCACTGAGACCACGGCGCTGCAGATACCGATCACGATGCCCAAGAGCGGCGAATGCCTTGCCTGTATCGACAGGCTGCGCTCGTCGCTGCTTCAGATGCGCGGAGTCGACGATCTCGCGGTCGATCCGGCCAACCTCACGCTGACGCTGCACTACGATCCCAATCTCGTCTCACTCCAGCAGGTCGAAGAGCGGGCGCACCGCGCGGGTGTGGAGATCGAGGAGCGCTTCGGCCACGACACCTTCGACCTTGTCGGCCTCGACTGCCCGGATTGCGCCACCAAACTCGAGGAGGCCGTCGGGTCGCTGCGGGTGTGCTGTGGGCCGCCGTGAACTTCGCCGCGTCGGTGATTCGGGTGGAGTATGAAGCCGACATCGTCCCCCGCGACGCCATCATGGCGCGCATCGAGGCGATGGGCTATACCACGCGGCAGGCCGTCTCGGCGGGGCGCCGGGGGCCGGAGGGCATCGAGCGGCGTACGCTGCTGACGATTGTCTCGGTGGTTCTGCTGGCGCTCGGCGGTATCGCCGGCGTCGTGGGAAGCGCGCCGCAGGTCGACATCGTTCTGTACGCGCTCGCGATCGGCACCGGCGGCTACTATCTCGTCAAGGGCGCCTACTACTCGCTGCTGACCCGGTCGCTCGATATGAATGTGCTGATGACCATCGCCGTGCTCGGTGCGGCCTACATCGGCGAGTGGGCGGAAGGCGCGACGGTTGTGGTTCTGTTCGCCATCGGCAACGCGTTGGAGGGGCAGGCCATGGAGCGAACGCGCAATTCGATCCGCGGCCTCATGAGCCTCGCGCCGTCGACGGCGCTCGTGCGGCGCGACGACGTCGAGCAGCGCCTCGATATCGGCCGGATCCGTGTCGGAGACGTCATGATCGTTCGGCCAGGGGAGCGTCTGTCGATGGACGGACGCGTCTGCGACGGCGCTTCCAGCGTCAATCAAGCGCCGATCACCGGGGAGTCTACCTCCGTCGCGAAGGAGGTAGGCGACGAGGTCTTCGCCGGCAGTATCAACGAGGAGGGCGCGCTCGAGGTCTGCGTGACGCGTCTGGCCGAGGACAACACACTGGCGCGAATCATCCACCTTGTGGAGGAGGCGCAGTCGCAGAAGGCGCCGGCGCAGCGATTCATCGATCGATTCAGCCGGTACTATACGCCGGGCGTCATCGCCATCGCGGTGGCCATCGCCACGGTCCCGCCGCTCTTCTTCGGCGCCCCTTTCGCGGTCTGGTTCTACCGCGCGCTCGTGATGCTGGTCATCTCCTGCCCGTGCGCGCTGGTCATCTCGACGCCGGTCTCGATCGTCTCGGCGATCGGCAACGCGTCGCGAAACGGCGTGCTCGTTAAGGGGGGCGCCTATCTGGAGCAGATCGCCGGGGTCACGGCCATCGCCTTCGACAAGACCGGGACACTCACGGCGGGAGTGCCGGAAGTCACGGATGTCATTGCCGCCGAGGGCTTCACGGAAGAAGACGTGTTGGCCAACGCCGCGGCCGTTGAGCGCCGCTCCGAACACCCTCTGGCCGAGGCGGTGATGCGGGCGGCGGAGTCCCGCGGCGTCCGGGTCCCGGGTGAGGCCTCTAGCTTCAGGGCCATCGTCGGAAGGGGAGCTCTTGCGACGGTAGCCGATGACGAGCTTGTCGTCGGCAGTGTGAAGATGTTCGAGAAGATGTCTCTTGACCTGCGTCCGATGATGGACCGGGTCGACGGGTTGCGGACCGAGGGCAAGACGGTCGTGGTAGTCGGATCGCGCCGCGAAGTCATCGGCCTGATCGCGCTGGCCGACGCGCCCAGACCGGAGAGCACGCGTTCCATCGAGCGGCTGAAGGCCGCCGGAGTGCGCCGCGTTCTCATGTTGACCGGCGACAACGACCGCACCGCGGCCGCGGTGGCGGCGCGTCTCGGCATCGACGACTACGTCGCCGAGCTTATGCCTCAAGACAAGGTGAACGCGATCAAGCAGCTTCGTGCCGACGGCACTCGCGTCGCCATGGTGGGAGACGGCATCAACGATGCGCCGGCGCTGGCGGCGGCCTCCGTCGGCATCGCCATGGGGGCCGGCGGCTCCGACACCGCACTGGAAACCGCCGACATCGCGCTCATCGCGAGCGATCTGTCGAAGGTGCCCTACGTCGTCCACCTCAGCCGCCGGGCGCTTCGAACGGTGAAGCAGAACGTGACGGTGGCGCTTGCCATAAAGGCCGTGTTCATGATCGTCACCGCGCTTGGGCTGACGAGCTTGTGGCTCGCCGTCCTGGCCGATACCGGCACGTCGCTGCTGGTGACAGCGAATGGGATGCGCCTTCTGAGGACCAGGGCACGATAGCGGTCGATGGGCGTGTGCGAAACGGGCGGGCGCGGTATGTTCACACCGAGACGCAGTGGAGGTAAGACGTGAGCGGTGAAGAGCTCTACGATTCTATGGGTGCCGACTACGAGACGATGGTCTCCTGGGACGCGCGCATCGCCAACGAGACCCCGTTCTTTCGCCGCCTTTTCGAAGAGCGCGGCGTCCGACGCGTCCTCGACGTTGCCTGCGGGGTTGGTCGCCACGCGGTGATCTTCGCCTCCTGGGGTCTGGCGGTGACGGGGGCCGATCCCAGTGCGGCCCTTCTGGATCTGGCGCGCGCCAACGCGGCCGAGGCGGGCGTCGACGTTCGTTTCGTCCGGACCGACTTCCTCGGCCTGACGAAGGCCGTCGAGGGCTCCTTCGATGCCGTCGTCTGCATCGGCAACTCCCTGCCGCACCTGCTTGATCTGGCGCAAGTCGAGGATGCTCTCGCTCAGATGAGGAGCCTGCTGGAGCCGGGCGGCACGCTCGTCGTGCAGACGCGAAGCGCGGAGCGGATATGGGCGCGCGGCAGCCACCTGCTGAGCCCGACACTTCGCCGGATCGGCGATCGCGATCTCATCTTCCTCCGCCTCGTCGACGTTCACGCCCCGACGACCACCCTGAACGTCATTCGCCTCACTCGAGAGGGCGGTGACTGGAACGCCGACACGAAGACGACGCAGCTGCGGCCGATCGCCAAGGACGAGATGGAGACGATGCTGGCGCGTGCCGGTTTCGCCTCGGCGGAGTATTATGGTGACTACCGGCTCACGCCGTTTGGCGGAGCCGACTCCGATGACTTGCTCGTCGTTGCGACCAATCGTGGAGTGCGCGAATGATCTCTGTTTCAACCTGTTGGCGTTCCGATCGCATTCGCGACGGCGCGCGTCTCGTTGACGCCGTCGTCGACGTTGGCGCGGACGCGCTGGAGCTGGAGTATCGAATGACCAGCGACATGTTCGCGCAGGCGAAGGGTCAGCTGGCCGTTCGCCACGTGCCCGTCTCCAGCGTGCACAACGTCTTCCCGGTCCCGGACGACGATGAGTCGGGCCGTGGCAGTGGAGAGGTCTTCCAGTTCGCCTCCGACGACGAGGATGACCGTCGCCGCGCGATCGAGCACGGCATTCGGTCGATGGAAGCGGCGGCGGAGATCGGGGCAAAGGCCGTCATCTTCCACCTCAGCAAGGTTGACATGCCGACCGGCATGGACGAGCTGCGCGCCTTCTACGACGAAGGCGCGATCGAGTCTGCCGAAGCGCGGCGGTTCCGCTCGGACTTCTTGGCCGCTCGCAAGCGGCTGGCGCCCAAGGCGTTCGACCACGTCTTGTGGAGCCTGGAGAGACTCGTGCCGGCCGCCGAGGAGCATGGGGTGACCATCGCCGTTGAGAATCGCTACCATCCCAACGAGATCCCTGATTTCTCGGAGATCGGACGCATTCTTGCGGAGTATGAGGGGGCGCCTGTCGGCTATTGGCACGACATCGGCCACGCCGAGGTGCAGGGACGTCTCGGTATCTATCCTCACGAGGAGCTGCTCGCAGCATACTCGGGCCGGATGAGCGGAGTTCACGTACATGACGTCGTGGGCCACGAGGACCACTGGGCGCCTGGAACCGGCGAGGTCGACTTCTCGCGCATCGTCCCGTACGTGCCGTCCGAAGCGATCGTCGTCATCGAGGCGCACGGTAAGGTGAGCCGGGAGGAGCTTGTGGCGTCGCTTGGCTTCGTCCGGGGAATAGGACTAGACTGATCGACGTGTCCGGCAGACATCAGACAAAGAAGCAGCAGCAAGCTGCCGCGATCGACAAGAACCTGATCGACTTGATGCATGATCCTTCCGCTCAGAAGATCATGCTGCTTGGCGCCTCGGACACCGGGAAGACGTCCACGCTCTACACGATGCTTGGCGCGGCGTCCGTCGGGACAGCCGTCGTCGATCTCGATCTGGGCCAGTCGCACATCGGACCGCCGGCCATGCTTGCTTGGGGCATCTGGCGCTCCGAGTACAAGACGCTCGAAGACATCTCGCCCGAGCGGCTCTTCTTCGTCGGCGCGACGACGCCACTGGCCAACCCTACCGCCGTCATCTCCGGCGCCGCCGCGGTCGTATCCGACGCGGTCGAGCATTCGGACAAGGTGCTCATCGACACCTCCGGCGCGGTGGCGGGACGGTTCGCGCGCCGGCTCAAACTGGAGAAGATCAGAGCGATACGTCCCGACGCTATCGTCGCGCTGCAGCGCTCCGACGAGCTGGAGCACATCCTGGAGGCAATCGAGCAGGAGCGGCTCGCGCCTGTTGTCAGGGCGCGGTTCTCAAAGCGGCTGGCGTCGAAGAACGCCAAGTCGCGAGCTGGGTATCGGCAGGGGAGGTTTGCCTCCTACTTCGCCGGCGCCAAGGAGATCCGGCTGTCACTGCGCGACGCAGAGGTGCTGCGTTTCGGAGCCGCGGGCCACGCCGCCGACGAGTATGAGGGGCTAGCGGACAATCTGCTGGTGGGCCTGGCCGACCGCGTCGGCCGACATCTCGGTATGGGCATCCTCCGAGCCATCGACCGCGACGAACACGACGTCGTTCTGCTCGCGGACGTGCCGCCGGGCACGCGCGTCGCGGCGTTGATACCTGGGCGCATGTGCCTGACGCCGGAGGGTCGGGAACAGCCGGTGCCGAAGTAGACGAGGGAGGCCTCACCGCCATTGGCCTCCTCGTGAAGTATGGGTAATGCGGAACCCCTGCCAAGGGTCCGACGGTATGGCAACCACAGTATGCCGCTGCAGGATTTCCAGTCGGCAGTCTGGCTCGTACCCGTAGCACGACCGGCCCAAACCGAGAGGTTGCGCTAGAATGTGGCGAAGTGGCGGGTGCTCAAGGAGGGGGTAGCAGGTGAAGCTCGGGAGGGAGTTCAAGCCGCGTCTGGCGACGACACCGATCGGAAGTCTGCCGTACACCGACCCGGCGGAGGCGGTCGATGTCTTCCTCAAGCTGTTTCCCGAAATCCCGGCCTGGCCTCAGCTGCCCAAGCGCCATCCGTCCGAGAACATGATCGTCCAGTACGCTCTGGGGATGCCCGGAGCCAATTGGGACGGCGAGCACCTGGTCTTTGAGAAGGACGCCCATTTCTACAGCAAGTTGGAGCGGGTCTTCGAGGCGCAGGGTGAGGTCGACGCCGGCGATGAAGAGGCGCTTCAGGTCGCCGCGCTGGACCCATCCGCGGCCGCCGGCTTCTACGAACTGACAACCCGGGGAGGAAAGCTCGGCCCGGACGTTCGCATGATGAAGGGTCACATCACCGGTCCGATCAGCTTCGCGCTTTCGGCCGTCGATGCCGAGAAGAAGCCGGTCTTCTACGACGACGAGCTGGCGCTCATGGCGACGACCTACCTGGGGCTCGCGGCGCGCTGGCAGGCGCGGACATTGCAGGCCTTCTTCCCGCGCGTCTGCATCTTCATCGATGAACCGATGATGAGCTCGTTCGGCTCGGCGTACTTCAGCGGTCTGAACGAGGAGACGGTCTCCAAGGCGATCAACGAGGTCGCGGCCTCGATACACGCGCAGAACGCGTACGTCGGCGTCCACGCGGGATGCGCGGGCACGACGGACTGGGGTCTGCTGCTCCGCACCGACATCGACATCCTCAACTTCGACGCCTATGAGCACTTCGAGACGTTCACGCTCTATCCCGACGATCTGAAGCGTTTCTTGGCTGACGGCGGCATACTCGCCTGGGGCCTGGCGCCAAATGATGAGCGAATCGAGGATGAGACGGTGCCCGCGCTGGTTGAGCGCTTCGAGGGATACCTGAGCTGGCTCGAAGGCCTCGGGCTCGACCGGCAGATGGTGGTCGAGACGTCGATGATCACCCCCGCCTGCGGCGTCGGAGGGCGCGACCGGGCCACGGCGGATAAGATTCTGCAGACGACGGTGGACGCGGCGGCGGCCCTGCGCGCAAAGCTGCTCGGGCAATAGGGGGACACCACACCTATTTCCTGGAACCGGGCAAGTCGAGGGACACCACTCTCATTCGAGTTGCCCAGCTTGCCCCCGGATGCCTCAGGACGCCCGTTGACCCCCATCTCCCCTCCAGCTACCCTTTCCACATGCTCGATACCAGCCGCATACTCGCCATCGACGTCGGTGGCGGCACCCAAGACATCCTCCTCTATGAAGCCGACAAGCCGATCGAGAACTGCGTCAAGCTCGTTCTGCCGTCACGCACCGCGATGCTCGGCGCTCGAGTTCGCGGGGCCACGGCAGCCGGCAGACCGGTCTTCCTCACCGGCAGCCTGATGGGCGGCGGACCGGTGAAGGGCGCGCTCAAGAAGCACATTGCCGCCGGGCTGGCGGTCTACGCGACACCGCGTGCGGCGAAGACCATCCGTGACAACCTCGATCGCGTGCGCGAGATGGGTATCGAGATCGTCGACGAGCGACCGGACGTCGATGGCCTCCTCGCCATCCCAACCTGTGATGTCGATCTCAATGCGCTTGCCGAGGCGCTCGGGCGCTTCGACGTGACGCTGCCCAAGACGTACGCCGTCGCCGTCCAGGACCACGGCGAGTCGCTGGAAGGCAGCAATCGCGCGTTCCGCTTCGAGTTGTGGCGCGAGTTCGTGGAAGCCGGCGGGCTGCTTACCGACCTCGTCTACCGGGACATCCCACCGGCCTTCACACGCATGAAGGCGGTCCAGGAGGACCTGCCCGGCGCGGTGCTGATGGACACCGGCGCCGCCGCAGTCTGGGGAGCGCTCTGCGACGAACAGGTGGAGGCCCGTCGCGGCGAGGGCATCGTCATCGTCAACATCGGTAACCAGCACTGCCTGGCCGTGCTGGTTCGGGGAGAGCGGATCTGGGGTCTCTTCGAACACCACACCGTTCTCATGACGCCGGAGAAGTTGACGGACTACATCGGCCGCCTGCGGGCCGGGACCCTCACCAATGACGAGATCTTCGGAGACCGCGGCCACGGATGCTACGTGCGCCCCGATCTGCCGTCGGACAAGTTCAGCTTCGTGGCCGTGACCGGCCCTCAACGCTACCTGGCCGTCGGGCTGGGCTACTACCTCGCCGTCCCCCATGGAGACATGATGCTCTCCGGCTGCTTCGGCCTCGTCGAGGGCCTGAAGGCCGCCGCAGGGTAGGATTTCCTGACCAGACGCAGAACACACCTCAAGAGCCAACCTGCCCTGACGGAGCACAGACGCCCTGCAAGGAGGCGCCAAGTGGACAAGCTGAAGATAGGGATGATCTCGCCGCCATGGTTTGCCATCCCACCGAGAGGGTACGGCGGCATAGAGCTCGTTGTGAGCCTCCTGACCGACGGCCTCGTCGACGCCGGTCACGACGTTACCGTCTTCGCCACCGGCGACTCGAAGACCAAGGCCAAGCTGGAGTTTGTCTACGAGATCGGACCGAGTGACAAGATCCTACAGTCCATGCCGGAGGTCATCCACGTCATGCCGGCGTACCGGCGCCACGACGAATTCGACCTCATCCACGATCACAGTGGCAGAGTCGGTCCGGCGATCGCCAACGTCATCGACACGCCCGTTCTGCACACGCTTCACGGACCATTCACGGATGAGACGAAGAAGTACTACGAGGCCGTCAACCACGGCATCTATTTCAACGCGATAAGTGAGTACCAGCGAAGCTGCATGCCGGAGCTGAACTACGTCGCCACGATCTACAACTCGGTCAACGTGGACTGGTATCCCTTCTCCGAGAAGCGAGAGGACTACCTGCTCTTCTTGGGCAGAATGAATCCGCAGAAAGGCGCGCACATCGCTGTCGAAGTGGCCAACCGGCTGGGGATGAAGCTGATCATTGCGACGAAGATGGCGGAGCCGCCGGAGAAGGCGTACTTCGAGGCGGAGGTCAAGCCGCTGCTCGGAAACAATGTCGACATTCTGGGGGAGCTGGACCTTGCGACGAAGAACGATCTCGTCATGCGTGCCAAGTGCACGCTCTTTCCGATCACCTGGCCGGAGCCCTTCGGTCTGGTGATGATCGAGTCGATGGTCACCGGGACGCCCGTCATCTGTTATCGCAATGGTGCCGTGCCGGAGGTTGTGATCGACGGCGTCACGGGCTTCGTCGTCGAAGAGGGCGACGTGGACGGGATGGTCGATGCCGTCAAGAGGATCGATGAGATCGATCCGATGGCCTGTCGCTCACACGTGGTGGAGAAGTTCGACGCGCCGGTGATGGTCGCCAACTACGAGAAGGCCTACAAGCGCATGCTGATGGGCAGCGCCTTCGAGAAATAGGTGTGGTGTCCCCCTATTTGCCCCCGATTTGAAATAGCCCCCTGAATGGTGCCAAAACACCATCCAGAGGGCTATTAAATGAAAAGCCGGAGAAGTCTCGACTGGGCCGGACTGACCCCGACTTTAAACCTGTCAGTCTTCGCGCAGGAACGCTGCCGCGTCCTCAGGGGTTGCGACGTTGATCATGACGCCGGTCCCCAGCTCGAAACCGGCCTGAATCGCCAGTTTCGGCAGTATCTCAATGTGCCAGTGGTAGAAGCTCCCGACACCGTTGTTCGTCGGTCCCGTGTGCAGGTAGAAATTGTACGGTGGATCCTGCAGGCCACCCGACAGCCTGCCGAGTGTGTGGCGCAGAATCTGCGCGAGGTCCTGCAACTCCTCCGGCCCCGTCTGCTCGAAGTAGGCTGAGTGAGCCTTCGGCATCACCCATGTCTCAAACGGCGAGCGTGAAGCGTACGGGCAGAAGGCGACGAAGTGGCGGCTTTCGGCGACGAGTCTGGTTGCATCCGCGATCTCATGCTCGAGCATCTCACAGAAGACGCACTGCTTCTTGTGCTTGAGGTGCTTCCTCGCGCCGTCCAGCTCCGCTTGAACTGCCGCGGGAACCATAGGGATCGCGAAGAGCTGTGAGTGCGGATGATCGAGCGACGCGCCTGCTTCTCTGCCGTGGTTCGTCATCACGAGGATGTATTTGTGCGAGTCATCCGCGGAGTGTTCAACGTAACGGTGCTTATAGGCATTGAGTAGTGCTTCAAACTCCGCGGATGACAGGTGGCCTAGGGGCCGGTCGTGGTGCGGTGTGATCAGAACTTCGTGCGTACCTGCAGCGGGCATGGAGGTGTACGGTCCGAAACGCACCACGGCCGGGGTGGGCTGGTTGCAGTCGGCCGGATCCTTGCAGAAAGCCGGGTACTTGTTGGGTACCACTCTCACGGTCCAGCCGGCGGTGTCTGGCTTGGTGCCGTCTTCGCGAAGCGAGAAGACCTCAGGCGGCGTCATGCTCTCGTTGCCTTGACAGAACGGACAGCTTTCGGACGGGGTTGTCGCTCGGGAGCGAGGCGTCGCAAAAGCGTCGGGCCGCTTCGCACGTTCACTCGCGATGGCCACCCAGTTCTGTGTGACGGGATCTTGTCGCAGCTCGGGCACTCTCAGATCACCAGATCTTGTGTGTTGCCCCTCGTGATTATACTAGATTTTGTGTAGTTGACAAGGTGCCTCACATATCAATTATATCGTCGGCACCCTGCGGTTCCATCCGGCGACGGGATGGTTTACCTGCGGCTGGAAGTTGCACGCCCTAGCCATACTTGCGGCCTCTCCTCCAGGCTTCGCGTCGTAGCGCGCTTGCCCAATGGTCTGCCTGACAAGCGATCGCTCCGGCCCTAGCAGCAGCAAGAACCGGGCCAGAATCCCGACCCCTGCGACGGCTTCGCGTACTTGACGCACGGTTGGTTGGGCCGTATATTCCGGGCATTATCTCGACTTCCTCGGGGAAGGGAGACCTGGCAAGATGCACGTTATTGTCGCCGGTTGCGGACGAGTTGGCTCGCAGCTTGCCATCCTGCTCTCGTATGAAGGACACGACGTAGCCGTCATCGATCGCGATCCTGAGTCCTTCGGCCGTCTCGGCGACGCGTTCAACGGACTCACGGTAGAGGGTCTCGGCTTCGACCAGGACGTCTTGAAGGAGGCAGGTGTCCGGCAGGCCGACGTGCTTGCGGCCGTGACGGACAAGGACAACAGCAACCTGATGATCGCCGAGGTCGCCTCGAAGATATACGAGGTGCCCACGGTCATCGCGAGGTTGTACAACCCCGAACGTGAGCGCACGTACCAGCAGCTTGGACTCGACTACGTTTGCGGTACCACGCTCGTCGCCCAGGCCCTGCTCGACAAGATCATGCTCGGCCGCACCCACGCCATTTCCGTACGTGGCGACGTTGAGATAGTCCAGTTCGTGGGCGGTTCCGCCATTGACGGCGAGACGGTGCTGAGCATCCAGACCGCCGAGGAATTCCGTGTCGCCTACATCATCCGCGACAACACGGAGATCATCCCCCTTCCGGAGACTCGCCTGAAGAAAGGCGATGTGATCGTGGGCGCCCTCAAGACGTCCGGCCACGCGCGCATTGCGCATCTGAAGGAAGAGGCGAGGTAGGGCCATGTATGTCGTCGTCAACGGAGGTGGCAAGGTAGGTTCCCATCTGGCTCACACGCTCAGCCAGAAAGGGCACGACGTCGCAGTGATCGAACGACGTCAAGAAGTCATCGACAAGCTCGTCAGCGAGCTGCCGCGCAAGGCGCTGATCATCAAGGGCGACGGCTGCAACGTCCAGTTTCTGCAGGACGCAGGGATCGACCATGCGGACGTCTTTGCCGCCGTGACGGGAGACGACGACGACAACCTCGTTGCCTGCCAGCTAGCCAAGCTGACCTTCAGCGTGCCCCGCTCGGTCGCCCGCGTCAACAATCCGAAGAACGAACCTATCTTCCATGAACTGGGCATCGAGGCGATCAGCGGCACGACTGTCATCGCGCGTCTCATCGAAGAGGAAGCGACAGTCGGCGACATCATCACGCTCTATACGATGAAGAAGGGACAGCTGGCGCTCGTCGAGGTCGAGCTTCCCACCGACCGCTGCGTCGTGTGCAACAAACACATCTCCGAGCTGAACCTGCCCAAGGAGTGCGTGCTCGTCTCGGTCGTACGGGGCGACGACGTTATCGTCCCTCGAGGCGATACGGTGCTGGAGCCCGGCGACTCGGTCATCGCGGTGACAACGCCTGATCAGGAAGACGCGCTCAAACGGGTACTTCGCGGCTGACCGCCATGGAGCGAGCCGCGCATACTACCAGACGCGAGCAGAACCGCAAGCAGCGGTGGGTCGGCTACGCGATCGGGGTCGCGATCGAATCCGCCGGCATCTGCTTCATAATGCTCGTCGCCTTCGCCATCTCCTATCTCGTGGCGGTCTGGTACCGGTGATGACCCGGCCCCGCTTGGCGGATGTCAAGATCGTCGGCCTATATACGGGCAAGATCGTCGTCGGCATCGGGCTGCTCATGCTCGTTCCCTTCGCCGTCTCCATGATCTTTCAGGAATGGGCCGCCGCGCTTGATTTCGTCATTGGGATGGGCGCCTGCTTCAGCGCGGGGTACCTCCTTCAAACCGCTTGCCAAACGCAAAGAGACCTCAGCTGGATGCACGGCATGGTCGTGGCGTCGTTCTCGTGGCTCGTGGCGATGGTGCTGGGAGCGATACCGCACTATCTCAGCGGCCACTTCGGCTCCTATCTGGACGCCTGCTTCGACCTGATGAGCGGCTATACGACCACAGGTCTGTATCTGCTCCAGGACCTCGATCACATCTCCTACGGCTTGAACATGTGGCGGCACCTGCTGACCTACGCGGGCGGGCAGGGCATCATCGTCATCGCGCTCACCTTCATGGTCAAGGGCAGCGCCGGCGCGTTCAAGATGTACGTGGGTGAGGGCAAGGAAGAGAAGCTCATGCCCAACGTGATCCAAACGGCGCGGGCCATTTGGCTTGTGAGCCTCACGTATCTGGCCATCGGCTCTCTGGCTCTGTGGGGCGCGGGGATGCTCATCGGGATGGAGAGCGTCCGGAGCTTCCTGCACGCGGTCTGGATCTTCATGGGAGCCTGGAGCACCGGCGGGTTCGCTCCCCAGTCGTACAACGTCGGCTACTATCACAGCGGCTTCTACGAGATCCTAACTCTGGTCATCTTCATCATCGGATCGTTCAACTTCGCCCTCCACTGGGCTGTCTGGACGGGCGACCGGCGCGAGATCTATCGCAACATCGAGACGATAAGCTTCTTCATCACGCTGATGCTCACGCTCACGATCACGGCGGTGGGTCTGCAGCAGTTCGGGATCTATTCCGACGCGGTGGCGGTCTTTCGCAAGGGTTTCTATCACGTCGCCTCAGGCCACACCACGACGGGCTTCGGGACGATGGCGGCGAGGCAGTTCATCACGCAGTGGAGCCCGCTGGCTACTATCGGCACGATCATTGCCATGGCGATCGGCGCCAGCGCGGCCTCCACAGCCGGCGGCTTCAAGGGACTGAGGATGGGGATCATCTTCAAGGGGCTCATCCAAGACGTCAAGAGACTCATCAATCCGAGCACGGCCGTCGTGCCGGTGTGGTTCCATCACATCCGCGACACGCTGCTCACCGACAGTCACGTGCGGGCGGCGATGCTGATCGTGCTCTCCTATGTCGGGATGTACTCGCTCGGCTCCGTGCTGGGCATCTACTACGGCTACGATGTCGTCTCGTCGATCTTCGATTCGGTGTCGGCCGGCAGCAACACCGGACTGTCGAGCGGGCTGGCTTCGCCGGCGATGCCTTCGCCGCTGAAGGTCGTCTACATCGCTCAAATGTGGATGGGCAGGCTTGAGTTCATGTCGATCTTCGCCTTGATCGGATTCCTCATCTCGACGGTGAGGGGGAAGTAATGGGATTGCGAAGAGCAAGCGAGGGAGGAGTGAGCGTGACTGCGGCGGCTCCCGCCACGGCCCGTGTGCTTCCGCTTCCGCTCGCGATGATGGTTGGACTCGCCCTCCTGGTCCCGGCGGCTGCTCAGGCGAAGACAGTA
>DYIV01000047.1 GCA_020723435.1 Slackia heliotrinireducens
GATTCTATGGCGAGACGGCGGGAAGGCGCCGCAAGCGGCGGAAGCCCTGTGTCTGACGGCCGATTGTCTGCTCGAGCTGGGCGTCGTCGATGAGGTGATTCCCGAGCCGCTCGGCGGGGCGAACCGCGACCCTGAGAGGACTATCGGGCTCGTGCGCGAGGCGCTCATCCGCAATCTCGGCGCGCTGTCGCAGCGCAGCGGCACGGAACTGGTCGCGGGCCGGTACGCTCGCTTGCGACGCACGGGCGAATTCGTCGGCGAGTAGCGGTTCGCGAACGGCTCCGCCGGAGGCACTCGGACAGGGCTCGACAGGGACCTTCTTGAGCGCGTTCGCGCAATGTACAGTGCGGGGGAACGATGAGGAAACTGGCAATACTCACCAGCGGCGGGGACTCACCCGGCATGAATGCCGCGGTACGCGCCGCGGTGCGCACGGCGGCCGTCGAAGACATTGAAATCATCGCCTTCGAGGACGGCTACCGAGGCCTGCTGGAGGACCGCACCCAGCGGCTTGGACCCCGCAGCGTGAGCGACATTCTCGATCGCGGGGGAACCCTCATCGGCAGCGGCCGAAGCGAGGAGTTCACGACGCCTGAGGGCCTCGCCAAGGCAGCGGGTGCGCTGAAAGAACACCAGGTCGACGGCCTGATCGTCATTGGCGGGGATGGTTCGATGCGCGGCGCTCATGAACTTGTGCAGCGCGGCATCGCGTGCGTTGGCGCGCCCGCGACGATCGACAATGACCTCGGCGGTACCGACTACTGCATCGGCTTCGACACGGCGTTGAACACGATAATCTACGACGTATCGAAGATCAGGGACACGGCCTCGGCGATGGACAGGGTCTTCGTTGTTGAGGTCATGGGGCGGGAGTCGGGCATGCTGGCCCTGCATGCGGGGCTCGCCTGCGGCGCCGACGCGGTGGTGATTCCCGAGATCGAATTCGACTACCAGGAGATGTTCGATCGCATCCGCGATGCGTCGGGCCGACACAAGATGCACTACGTCATTCTTGTCGCTGAAGGTGCGTGCAGCGTGCACGAGGTGGCAAAGCGGACCACCGAGGAGACGGCCGAGGAGGTTCGCGTCTCGGTGCTCGGCTACATACAGCGCGGTGGGTCCCCTTCGGCGCTCGACCGCACTCTGGCATGCCGGTTCGGAGCGCGGGCCGTGGAGCTTCTGGCGGAAGGGGAGAACGACGTGATGGTGGGCGTCTTGGGCGAGGATCTGGTGACCGTACCGATCGCCGAAGCCGCCGGCGCCAAGCACGACATCGACCGGTCGATGTACGAGCTGATCGGCAGGCTGGCGAGGTAGGAAATAGGTGTGGTGTCCCCGGAAAGAGGAAGCACTAGATGTCTGAGAGGCTGCTAACCGTCGATGACGCGCTGAGCTCGACGCTCGAGGATATCCGTGCCTGGCACCAGAACGTCAACCCGGGCCTGATCCGCCTGCTCGGTCTCGTCGGCTTCGATCGGAAGTATGTGAAGGCGCGGGGCACGAGGCTCTGGGACGAGGCCGGCAACGAGATCCTCGACTTCTACGGCGGGTACGGCTCACTCAACGTCGGTCACAATCACCCCGCCGTCGTCGAGGCGGTCAACAGCGTGACCGATCTTCCCAACATGCTTGGCGCCACGCTTTCGCCTTTCGCCGGAGCGCTCGGAAAGAACCTCGCCGATCTGACACCGGGCGATCTCGCCAACACCTTCTTCTGCAATAGCGGCGCCGAGGCGGTGGAGGGCGCGCTCAAGCTCGCCTGCGCCGCAACGGGTCGAACCGGCGCCATCTGTTCCACCTACGACGCCTTCCACGGCAAGACCGCTGGCGCGCTCTCCGTCTCCGGCAAGAACGCCTACAAAGATGGCTTCGCGCTGGTGGAGGATGTCGTCCTTGTGGATTACGGAGATGCTTCCGCGCTGCAGTCGGGGTTTGAGTCGAGAAATGTCGCGGCGTTCATCGTGGAGCCGATTCAGGGTGAGGCCGGAGTGGTCGTGCCGCCCGACGGCTACCTTCGCGACGTACGACGCCTCTGCGACAAGCACGGCGTGATGCTGATTTTCGATGAGATACAGACCGGCCTGGGACGCACCGGCGCCATGTTCGCCTGCGAGCATGAGGGCGTCGCCCCCGACATCATGACGCTCGCCAAGTCGCTGTCGGGCGGCATCATGCCGATCGGCTGCTTCACCACGACGCGCGCCATCTGGGACAAGGCATTCGGCGGCATGCACCGCGCGGCGCTGCACACGTCGACCTTCGGCGGTAACACGCGGGCAACGGCGGCCGCCATCGCGGCACTCAACGTTATCGTCGATGAGAAGCTCGCCGACAACGCGCGCGAGATGGGTGAGTACTTGCTCCGGCGCCTCAAGGAGCTGGAAGGCAGGCACAAGCTGATCAAAGAGGTGCGTGGCCGGGGTTTGATGATCGGCATAGAGTTCTACGCCCCAAGCGGCGGCAAGGTCGGGGCGCTCGACAAGCTGTCGAAAGAGTATCTGGCATCGTTGATTGCCGCGGACATGTTGCGCGAGCACAAGGTGCTCACCGCCTACACCTTCAACAATCCCAACGTCATTCGCTTCGCGCCGGCGCTCGCAGTGACGCGTGAGGAGTGTGATTGGGCCGTCGACGCGCTCGACGCGACGTGCGAGAGAAACAAGGGCTTCATGCGCACCGTGCTCCGGGGCGGCAAGTCGCTTCTGAAGAAGTAGACCCCGTCGGGTCCGCCCCGTGCAAAGAAGGCCCAGGCGGACCTACCTCACACGGAACACCCGGTAGGGACTGTAGGCTCCACTGAGGTGGCTGCGATCGCGATGATAGGCGCGCACGAGGTAGTAGCCGGGATATCTGAGCGCATAGGGCAGCCGGTAGCGAGTGCGGTCCTGGTCCCAGTGATTGCGGGCGAGCGGACTCGAGTAGTAGCGCCAGCGACCTCCCACCCTGCGGTAGATCAGCAGTCTTGTGACGCCGGAGTGGTACGGCTTGAGGTAGCCGAAGACATAGAAGCGTCGGCGCCGCCGGGCGGTTCGCGGATAGGTCCAAGGCCGGGATAGGTACGCGTAGCACATAATCGTCACGGAATCGGAGCTGGCCGGTTTGCAGGCATCGTCGCCGGCGTGGCGCACCTCAAATACCGTGTCTCGCGTACAGGTGAAGGTTGCCTCGTAGGTGCCGTCTCCGAGGTCGGTCGCCGTGGCCTCGCGAGTCCAGGATGCACCCGCGGCAGTCCCCGGACCCGCGGAGGACGCGCTGCCGGCCGGCACGCTCCACAGCACGATGTCGTCGTGACCCGGCAGCGCCGCGCCGTTCCTGGTGGCGAATGACGCCGATAGAGTCACCTGCGTGCCGTAGCGTACCACCGGCCAAGCGGATGATGCCATGGTCAAAGTGGCAGCCGCGGGCTCCAGGACAATCTCGTCGGTGAGCGGCAGCATGTTTCCGGCCTCGTCTTTGTATTCAGCCTCGACAGTCTTGGTGCCGTCACCGGCGATGAGGGTCCAGCTCTTGGTGGCGGTGTACGCCTCCCAGCTCGACCAGGAGGCATCCCGATTGCGGAAGCGCATCACAATCGCGCCGGTCACGGCGGAGGTCAGCGTGACGTCGATCGAGTTGGTGTGGGTCTCGCCGCCGTTGATCGCCAAGGTACCGCCGGGCGGGATGCTGTCGAGGATGATGTCGTCACTGTAGGGCGTGGAGACGTTGCCCGCGTGGTCCGTGTAGCACACTCGCACCGTCTTGACGCCATCACCAAAGGTGAGCAGCCAGGGCTTGGTCGTCGCATAGCTCTCCCACGGTTCTGTGTCAAAGACACCGTCATCGCAGACACACATCCCGGATACGCCGCTTCCGTCATCGGCTGCGGCCAATCCCAGCGTGACGGCGGTCGTCGTGGCGTAGACGGCGTCTTCATCGATCGAGACCGAGCCCGACGGGGGTGTCTCATCCAGATAGATGTCGTCGTAGAGCGCCAGCACGCTCTCGGTCTCATCCCTGAACTCCGCCTCCACCGTCTTCGTCCCGTCGCCGGTCGCCAGCGTCCAGCTCGTCGTTGCCGCGTAGGTCTCCCAGCCCGCCCAGGGCTCGTCTTGATTGCGGAAGCGCATCTCGGTCGCTCCCGTAACCGCGGAGTCGAGCGTCACCGCGGCGGAGTTCGTGTAGGTGTCGCCGCTTTTGATCGCAAACGTGCCGCTGGGCGCCGCCGTGGTGTCGAGCAGGATAGTGGCCGTGATGGTCCGAGACACATTGCCTGCCAGATCCGCGTACTGGACGAAGACGGTCTTGTCGCCGTTGCCCTCCTCGAGAACCCACGCCCGCCCCGTCTCATACACCTCCCAGATCTCGCTGTCGAAGACGCCGTCGTTGGAGATTCGCATCAGCGCGACGCCGCTACCCCCGTCCGCGGCCGTGAGCGCCAGCGTCACGGCCGGGGTGTTGGTGTAGCCCGCCCCGTCGTTGATGGACAGCGATCCCGTGGGAGGCAGCGTGTCCAGGTAGATGTCGTCGGAGAGCGCGGCCACCCCGCCATCCTGATCCCGGTACTCGGCGTGAACCGTCTTGGAGCCGTCGCCCGGAGGGAGGGTCCACGCTCTATGTGCCGCATATGTCTCCCAGTCCGACCAGCCGCTGCCGCTCGTCTCGATTGGAGCCAGACGGTTGGTCGTCGTGCCATCACCGAGCTGCCCATACGCATTCCATCCCCAGGATCTCAGGTTGCCGTGATCGTCGACCGCCACGGAGTGGGCGTTGCCCGCGGCCATCCAGCCCCAGTCGGTGGCCGTGCCGACCTGAATAGGAGAGTTGCGATCCGCGGTCGTGCCATTGCCCAACTGCCCATAGGTGTTGCGTCCCCAGGCCCAGAGGCTGGCATCGCTCTTGAGCGCAAGCGTGTGTTCGCCCCCACCGGCGACGCCGATCCAGTCGCTGTCGGTGCCCACCTGGGCCGGCTCCGTTCGCTGCGAGAAGGTCTCGTCGCCCAGCTGGCCGGAGGCGTTGTATCCCCAAGCCCACAGACTGCCGCCGTCCGTGATCGCCAGTCCGTGGTCTCTCCCCGACGCCAGACTGCTCCAGTCGGCGTCGGGGCCTATCCGGACCGGCTGAGTGCGCTGTGTCGTTGTGCCGTCGCCGAGTTGCCCGAACGCGTTGCGTCCCCACGCCCACAGCGTTCCGTCCGTCTTGAGTGCCAGAGTGTGATAGTATCCCGCAGCCGCGGCTCTCCAGTCTCCATCGGAGCCGACTCGAACCGGCACGTTGCTGTTGACCGTCGTCCCGTTGCCAAGCTGGCCGTACCAGTTGTTGCCCCATGCCCAGAGGCTGCCATCGGGTCTGAGCGCCACAGTGTGAAAGCCGCCCGCGGCGACCGCGGACCACGTCGCGGCGCCCGAAGCTTGAACGGGCTGGTACCTGTTGGCCGTCGTGCCGTCACCGAGCTGGCCGTACGTGTTGTATCCCCACGCCCACAAGCTGCCATCGCTCCTGATCGCGAGGCTGTGCATGCTACCGCCGGAGACGGCGCGCCAATGCGCGCCGGCCGCAACCGGAACCGGCGACGTACGTTGCGTCGTCGTGCCGTCACCGAGCTGGCCCGTGGTGTTGTATCCCCAGGCCCAGAGGCCGCCGTCGGTCTTGAGCGCCAACGTGTGATAGTCACCGCCGGAGATGACGTGCCACGGGGCGCCGAATCGCATCTGTGCCGCTCCGGTGACCGAGGAGGTCAGGGTGACGTCGACCGAGTTGGTATAGGCGGCGCCGTCGTTGATGGAGAAGGTGCCGCCGGGTGTCTTTGTCGAGCGTGGTTGCGCAAGGAGCGCAGCTGTGCCTGAAGCAAAGGGAAGCAGCAAGGCCGGCAGAAGGCAGAGCAGTCCGATGCGCGCAAGACTGCCGCGGCCGGGCCCGTTGTCGCCGTGGCCCGAGGCGTTGTGGGATCGCCACACCATCCGCATCACTGCCGTCCCCTCCGGCGTGCTCAGTGAGTTGCGCCGCGAACCAACGAAAAGACCCATCCATGCGTGATCGGCTGCGTGAATGGGTTCATTGCCGTGGTTGCTTCGATTTCCGAAGCGGCTGCTGCGGTCTCTGGTTCTGTCTGCGGCGCACACTGAGTGCACGCGTGTTTATGAAACGATCCTACTACAACCGAGGGGCGAGTCAACCACGTCGGGTGCTCCCCTGCGCCTCCGCCGGTGCGCAAGTCGCCCAGATGGCTCACAACTGCCTCAGCAGCTTCTCTTCAATCGCCTGGCGCTTCTCCATCAGCTGCTGGTGCTTCAGATCGTAGCTTGCCGCCAGCTCTTTCGTCCGCCCCGGGTACCGCTCGAAGACGCTCAGCCGATCTCCATCGATCTGAATCAGCGTGTAGCACGGCTCGGTGTAGCCGCGGATGCGCCACGTCGTGACCGTGCCGGAAACGATGCAGATCATGTCGGCCAGCGGCCACACGTACGGCACGTGCTTGTGACCGGAGAGGACCAGGTGCACGTCGAGGCTGCGCAGCAGCGCCAGCACGTCGCCGGCGTCGAGCACGATGTTGCGCTCGCGCCCGGTGCCGGGAATCGATATCAAGTGATGGTGCAGAACGAAGACGCGGAACGTGCCGTCGTCGCTTTTCAGATTCTGACTGATCTCAGGGTAGGCGCCGCGGCCGACCTCGCCGTCATTGATATCGGGCTTACCGGAATCGACTGTCACCACGCGCAGGTTTCTTCCGTCGGGCATCGGAAAATCGTGGCGCCGGTTGGGATTGCCGAAGATGTCGCGGAAGTGGAGATAGCCGACGTTGCGGGCGTCGTGGTTGCCGGGGATGACGATCTTGTTGTCGATTTCGAACTTGGCGATCCAATCGGCCGCCTCCTCGAACTCGCCTTTGTAGCCGTTCGACGTGAGATCGCCCACCACGGCCAGCACATCCGGCTGCATCTGGTTGATCTCGGCGATCGCGGACATCATCAGGTTCTCATCGAAGTAGCTCGAGCCGGTGTGGATGTCGGATATCTGCGCGATGGTGAAGGTCTTGGCCATGTCGATGCCTCCGCTCCAACGGATCTGTTCGGTCTGCTGCTGAGCCTGCTGCGTACTTCGCCGCTGGCTGTGAGGGTCCTTGCCCGCGACCCGGAACGCACTCTGTCCACGAGCGATGATGTCGCGAAGCACCGAGCAGGGGGCACCGCCGTCTCTTGTGACAAGGGAGTCGTGGCCCTGGGTAGAACTGTCATCAGGAAGGCAAGCTCGGAGGGCCGCGTGTCACTGCCCGCGCTCGTACAGTCGCTTCTGGAAGCCGACGCATATCCCGACCTGCCGCGCACCGTGCGGCTGGTTCAGACCCACGCGTCCTACGTCCTGATCACCGACGACTTCGTCTACAAGGTCAAGAAGCCCGTGGACCTGGGCTTCCTAGACTACTCGACGCTGGAGAAGCGTAAGTTCTTCTGCGAGGAGGAGGTCAGGCTCAACCGGCGGCTGTGCCCGTCTGTTTACTTGGGCGTTGTGTCCATCGTCGCCAGCGACGACGGCTTCATCCTCGAAGGACCGGGCGAAGCGGTCGAGTACGCCGTCAAGATGAAGCACCTTGACGAGAGGCGGATGATGGATGCCCTCGTTGCGCGGGGTGAGGCGGGGCCCGAGATGCTGGAGCGAATAGCGCATGTGCTCGCGGACTTTCACGCCCAGGCCGCGAGCGGGCCCGAGGTCGCGGAGTGGGGCAGCGTAGATACGATCCGTCTCAATACCGAGGAGAACTTCTCGCAAGTCGACAGCTTTGTCGAGATCGCTCTGACGGCCCGCCGCTACGAGTTCATAGAGACCTACACGCGCCGCTTCCTGGCCAATGGGGCCGCGTTCCTGCAGCGGCGCGTCGACACGGGGCGGATTCGCGAAGGCCACGGCGACCTTCATCTCGCCAACATCTGCTATCTCGACGAACCCTGCATCTATGATTGCATCGAGTTCAACGAACGGTTCCGGTGCAGCGACGTCGCCAGCGAGGTTGCCTTCCTTGCCATGGACCTCGACTTTCACGGTCGTCCGGACCTGGGACACGCCTTCGTCGACTCCTACGTGGACGCCTCCGGTGACGGGGACATCTACGAGCTGCTCGACTTCTACAAGTGTTACCGGGCTTTCGTGCGCGGCAAGACGGCGAGCTTCATGCTCGACGAGCGCGAGGTGTCGCAAGAGGCGAAGGAGTCGAGCATCGATCAGGCGCGCCGCTACTTCGACCTGGCCTACCGCTACGCGGGCGGCAAGGTCCGGCCGCGACTCGTTGTCATGTGCGGTTTGAGCGGGGCGGGCAAGACCTACGTCGCCGATGCGCTCGCGGCCAAAGTCGACTTGGTCGTCATCCAGTCGGACATAGTACGCAAGCATCTGGCCGGCGTCAACGTTGCCGAACGGCGCACCGTGGCATACGGAACCGATATCTACAGTGAAGATATGACCGAGCAGACCTACCGCGCGATGGCCGACGACGCGGAGCAGCTGCTTGCGGCGGGCCACTCGCTGCTGCTGGACGCGTCTTTTCTGCGGCGATGGCAGCGCGGCATCGCACAGGCGGTTGCCGCGGCCGCCGACGCCAGGTTGCTCGTCGTGCACTGCACGGCGCCCGACGAGGAGGTTAGGAACCGACTCGATGCTCGCCGAGAAGAGAGAAGCATCTCCGATGCTACGTGGGAGATCTATCAGCGGCAGAAGAAGCGCTTCGAGCCCCCCGATGAGATAGACTCGTCGGAGCTGATCGTGATCGACACGACGCAGGACATCGACAAGGTGGTCGAGGTGATCGAGGAGAGGTTGGCCTCAGGCGACGAAGTGCTGGAGCAGGTGGGCTAGCGGGCGCGAGCCGGATTGGCCGCAAGGCGATGACGAAGGTCCGGAAGATGACGACGGAGGGCGATGAGATGACTGAAGAGAAGACGACCGACCAGGAAGCCACCGAGGAGAAGACCGAGGAGCGGGAGACGGACCTGTTTCAGAAGTTCCTGCTGCTGGGATTGGGCGCCGCGTCGGCGACCAAGGAGAAGCTGGAGCAAGTGGTCTCCGACATGGTCGGCGAGGGCAAGATCTCCGAGAGCCAGGGTCGCAAGCTGCTCGACGACGTCGTCGACCGCAGCAAGGAGGAGGCCGAGTCCCTTCGCAAGACCGTCAAGGAAGAGACGACGAAGGCGCTTGGAGCGATGGGCCTGGCCACGAAGGACGATCTCAAGCGCCTTGAGGTCGAGATCGAGAAGCTGCGGGACAAGATCAACGACTTGTTGGAGTAGAAGAAGGACGTCCTCTTCGCCGTGGCGCGGGTGGCCCTGCGGTTACTCCGCTTCGATCGCCGCCCGCTCCTGGGCGCTGGCCGCCCAGCTTGGCCGGCGAAACCGGTGGAAGAGGAAGGGCGGGCCCGCCAGCATGATGACGCCGAAGATCATCGTCAGCGTGTAGGTGATCGGCGAGCCGGTCTGTATCTGTTGTGGCGGCAGGAAGCCGACCAACAGCGCGAAGGCGACGGCGAAAAGCCCGATGCCCCCGACAATCCACACCCCCGCCGTGCCACCGGGGATCGAGTAGGCTCGCGGCGTGTCCGGCTCGGTCATCCTCAGCCGTATCACCGATGCGAACATCAGTATGTACATGATCCCGATGACTTGCGTCGTCAGCGCTGAGAGTATCCAGTAGCCCGTGTTGATCGACGGCACCAGCAGCATCATCAAGGCGAGAATCGATCCCAGAACCGCCTGGATGAGAAGGACTCCGACGGGCATGTGATCCGCGTTTTCCCGGCGGAAGACGCGGGGCAGATCGCCCTCGACCGCCACGGGCTGCAGGCCCTTGGCGGGACCGGCCAGCCAGGTGCTGAGCTGCGCCAGGGCGCCGACCGCGAGAAGAACCGCTACAATCGGCGCCGCCCACGCCATGCCGAGTTTCGTCAAGAAGATCTGAAACGCCTGCATCAGCCCGCCCGCCAGGCTCATCTGTTTGGCCGGGACGACGGCGGCGATCGCCAGCGTCCCGAGCACGGTCACTGTGAAGATGATCGTCGCGGACAAGAAGATCGCGCGCGGATAGTCGCGCTGCGGGTTCTTCGTCTCGGTGGCGTGGAAACCCGCCATCTCCATCCCGGCGAAGATGAGAATGACCGTGGCGGCGAAGGCCAGGTTGGAGATGTTGAAGCTGGGAAACAGCTTCGATGCCGTCAGTGGGCCGATGGCCGTGGGCTGGCCCTGGAAGACGTAGACCATGGCCAGGCCGACGACGAGCAACCCCGGGATGATCGTGCCGATTGTCGTGCCGATTGAGCTCAGCGCCGCCGAGGCGCGCGTTCCCATGAAGTTGAAGAAGGTCGCTCCCCAGAAGACGACCAGCATGACGCCGGCCATGTAGGCGTTGTTCTTCGCCAACTCCGGGCTGATGGCGAAGGCCAGGGTCGATGCCAGGTAGGCGAGGACCGTCGGGAACCAGACTACGTTCTCCGACCACTCGCACCAGATCGCCAGGAATCCATACTCGTTGCCGAAGGCGTGCTTGACCCAGGCGTAGATGCCTCCCGCGTCGGGCCAGCCGGTTGCCAGCTCAGCGCCGGCCAGCGAGGTGGGGATGAGGAAGACGATCGTGCCCAGCAGGTACCAGAAGATCGATGCCCCCCCGTTCTCGGCCATCGAGGTGAAGTTCCTGAGCGAAAGAACGGCCGCAACGTTGATCAGCGCCAGGGCGGTGACGCCCAGGACGCGACGCGAATCGGCTGCCATTGGCTACTCCCCTCCGAGGCAGTAGATGCGGTACTCGCCGTCGATGCTCTCGACGCCGTGAATATCGTGCTCGAAACCGGGGAAAGCGGCGTCGAAGTCCTGCAGCGCCCTCAAGTACTCCAGCACCGGTCCGTCGGCGCCCCCTGCGCTCTCACCGGGCATCAGAATCGGAATCCCCGGCGGATAGGGCACGACCCCCGTGGCGACGACCCTGTCCGCCATCTTCGCAACGGGCACCTGCTCGACCTCATCGCGCACCAGCCTCTTGTAGGCCTCAGCTCCGGTCATCACCGGATCGGGCAGAAGCGAAAAGGCCTTCTCCAACAGCTCGATCTGCCTGCTGTCGCGCTTGCGCGAGTGCATCCGGGCCGCCAGCTCGGGCAGGCTCATCCCCCTGTACCGTTCGGGATAGCCGGCGACCAGATCGGGGAAGATGTCGTCGACGAGCGCCCCCTCGTCGAAGGCACGCTTGAAGTCGAGCAACTCGGTGACGAGCGTGCCCCACTTGCCCTTCGTGATCCCCATCGAGAAGAGGAAGAGGATGCAGTAGTCGCCCGATTTCTCGTTGACGATGCCACGGGTGTCCAGGTATCTGACGACGATCGCCGCCGGGATGCCCCAATCCTTGAAGGAGCCGTCCTCGGCGATTCCCGGCATCAGCACGGTCACCTTGATCGGATCGAGCATGCAGTAGTCATCCTCGAGGTTGTCGAAACCGTGCCATTTCTCGTCTGGATGCAGCACCCAGCAGGAAGGCTCGGTCGAGAGCAGTCCCTCGGGCGCGTCGGCGAAGGCTATCTCGGTCTTGCCGGACGGATCGGTGACGGTGTCGGGCTGCCACATCCCAAACCACCAGTTCCCCGGGTCGGTCTTGGCACCCACCTCCTTCGACAACCGAGCCATCGCCTTCCTGAACGCGACCGCCTCGGCGATCGACTCGTCGGTGAGCGTCCGCCCGGAGGCTCCCTCCATCATCTTCGATGAGACGTCACACGAGGCGATGATCGTATACAGCGGCGACGTAGAGCCGTGCATCATGAACGCCTCGTTGAAGCGGGTGTGATCGATGGGCGCTCGGCCGTTTCTGATATGAACCATCGACGCCTGCGACAGCGCCGCCAGCAGCTTATGCGTCGACTGGGTTGCGAAGATGGTAGGCGCGTCGGGGTCGCGCGGTCCCTCACGCATGCCGAATCGATCCCGGTACATGGGATTGAACCTGGCGTAGCCGTACCAGGCCTCGTCGTAGTGCAAACGCTCGACGCTTGGACCGATCAGCTCCTCGACGCGTGGGGTCAGATAGCACAGCCCGTCGTAGGTTGAGTTGGTGATCACGGCATGGACGGCACGGGCGTTCTCATTCTCCACGAGGGGGCTGGCCTCGATCTTCGATCTGATCGTGTTCGGCTCCAACTCGCCGGGATGGATGGGGCCGATGATCCCGTAACGATTGCGGGAAGGAAGGAGATAGACGGGGACGGCGTGGGTCATGGTTAGGGCGTGCTCGATGGATTTGTGGCAGTTGCGGTCGGCCAGGACGACGTCTCCGCTGGTCACGCTGCCGAAGAAGACGACCTTGTTCGACGTCGAGGTGCCGTTGGTGACGAAGTAGGTCTGATCGGCGCCGAAGACCTTGGCCGCGAACCGCTCGGCTTCGCGGACCGGGCCTGAGTGATCGAGAAGCGAGCCCAGCTCATCCACGGAGATGGAAAGGTCGGAGCGGAAGAGCTGCTCGCCGAAGAACCGGAAGAACATGCGGCCGGCGGGCGACTTGCGAAAGGCGGTCCCGCCGGCGTGGCCGGGCGTGTGCCAGGAGTACTCGAAGTCCTCCGAGAAGCGCACCATCTCGCCGAAGAAGGGCGGCAATAGGCGGCTGCGGTACCGCCGAGCGGCCGCCTCGACGCGACCGGCGATGAAGCCGGGCGTATCTTCGGCGACGAGAACGTACTCGTCGACCTCCTTGACCACGGCGAGAGGGACGGACGAGAGCGAACCGGAGTCGGCAAGGAGCAGGATGGGCAATTCTTGGTTGCGCTCGCGGATCAACTCGATCAGATCCGCCGCCGCGGCGCGCGAGCCTTGCGCGCCGTCGTCCAAATCCCAGTCGATGAGGATGCAGTCCAGCTCGGGCAGGCTGACGATCACCGACCGCGCGTCCTCCACGCACGCGATCTCGATGACTTCCATGCCCAGGTCGCGCATGTTGTCGATCAGCGCGTGTGTCGCCTGGGCGCACACGGTATCCAACGCGAGATTGTCGTCGACGACGGCCGCCGTCAGCGTCTCGGCGATGTTCAAGTGAATCACTTCCCCTCGTAGTGGCGGTCAGGAGGCACCGCCGGCGGCGCAGGCGCTTGATCCGTCGCACTCACCGACCCCGCCGACCCGGCTAGGCGCGCTTCTGCGCTGTATTCCCGGAGGCAGGGAAGGAAAAACTACACAAGTCGGTTGATGCGATGCGTGGCGCCGCGTACTGCGGCGGTGTGGCCGGCGGAGGTCGCGTGGCTGCTGGGCGCGAACGTGCCGCGGATGTGCTGAGGACGGTGGCCGGGACTACGCGCGGGCCGTGGCGATGACGAGCTTGGCCAGATCGATCTCGCCGAGACCTCGGTGAGCCGCCGTGACGAGAAACGGCAAGTCGGTGGGCTTCCTGTCAAACAACGTGGTGCCGTAAGCGTCCACCGAGACCTGGTTCGTCCCGGCGATCACCTGGTTCTTCCGCTCGACGTCGGCAAGGCTGCCTCCGAGAGGTCCGTCGCGCACGAGGATGCGCGTGGCGTCGAGTACGACGAGGTCGGGCCGCACCAGGGTGTTGAGATCGGCTATTCGCTCGGGGAAGTTCTCATGCATGACCGCCCTGCCGTCACCCATCACGCCCATGAGGTTCTTCATCGCCATGGTCAGCTGGGCGAGGTTGTGGTGCTTGGCGATGGGCACGTTGATGAAGACGTCGGCCTCGAAGATGTCCTTCAGCAGCAGCCACTTCTTGAGCAGGCGGCCCTTCGGGATTGGCGTTTCCGCGAAGTCATCGTTGGTGACGATCTTGATTCGCCCACCGACGGCCTCGACGGCCTTGCCGATTCCCGAGACATCAAAGACTGTCCGCTGGTCGACACCGGCTCGGTCCATGACCACGACATCGGATGCGCCCGCCTGGAGGCAGAGCTTCACCAGCGTGCCGACGACGATGGGATTCGTGGTGACGGCGTACTGGGGCTCGCGGGCGATGGTCATGTTCGGCTTGATGACAACTCTGTCGTCGCGCTTGACGAAGCGTTCGATGCCGCCAAGGAGCTTGAGCGCGTCGCGGACGTTGAGCGCAGGGTTGGTGCCGTGGGCGACGGCGAGGTCGGGGTGGACGGAGGTTTCGCTGACGGGCGGCGCGCCGGTCTCCTCACCGGTGGGGGAGAGGGGCATAATGGGATCGGCCCGGCCGCCCATCCGGCTCGCGAGGGTGTCGCACCCGGTCGACGACGTAGTGGAGGTCGCGAGTAGCACCGCGGTCAGTGCTTGGAGGAACTCTCTGCGGTTCATGCGGCCGCCCTCTCTCCGGTGAGGCGACGAGCGTTGGTGCCGAAGGCCGGGATCGAACCGGCACGAGGTCGCCCCCACGGGTTTTTGAGACCCGCGCGTCTACCAATTCCGCCACTTCGGCCAAGCCATGAAGGCCAGAGACGAGTATAGGTTCGCGCAGGTGGAGGGTCAAGGAAGGCCATGCCTTCGCCTGCCGCGAACAAGAAAGGAGCGCGCGAGCTTGCGGATCGGGAGCGAGTCAGCGCGACGATCGACTGGACGGCAAAGGAGAGCGCCCGGGGCGCCGGGGCGGCCCCGCTAGCTGATCTTCTTGCGTGCACTCGCGACCTGCGACTTCACCTCGCTGAAGCCCTCGTCCATGGCATTGCGGATGTCGGCGAGCTTCTTATCGTAGCCGGTCTTCGCATCTTCCCAGCTGCGCTCGGCCGTCTCGCGAATCCTCTTCTGCGTTTCCTTGCCCGACGCGGGCGCGTACAGCAGCGCCGCCGCCGCACCTGCCAGCGCGCCTATTACCAGACCGATCAGCACTCCCGTAGTTCTTTCTTGCGACATCTTGTGGCACCGTCCTCTCCATCCGGGCGACCAGCCGGCCCCGAGGAGATTACTCCTCGCGCGGCGAGCCGCATCAACCTTCTTGTGACGTGTATACCCATCCGGTCGACGCCGGAACGAGCGGCGCGACCGCTCTTCGGCTCCATGTCACACCCCTGCGCTAAGATGCGTCCATGACAACCATCACGCTCAACGAAGCGCAAAGAACGGCGGTGGAGCACGTCGACGGACCGCTGCTCATTATCGCAGGCGCAGGCAGCGGCAAGACGCGCGTCATCACGCATCGCATCGCCCGTCTGATCGAAACCGGCGTGGCGCCCGGGCAAATAGTCGCGCTCACCTTCTCGAACAAGGCGGCGGCCGAGATGGCCGAGCGCGTGGAGGCCCTTGTCGGCAGAGGGTATGAGGAGATGTGGATCGGCACGTTCCACTCCTTCTGTGCCGATCTGCTGCGCCAATACGGCCTGGCCGCCGGCATCGATCCGTTCTTTTCGATTCTCACGGAGGCGCAGCAGCATATCATGATGACGTCCCATCTCGACTCACTCGACCTGCGCCATTTCGCCGTCAAAGGCAGGCCGCACGGGCTTATCGCCGGGCTGCTCCACGTCATTAGTCGCGCCAAAGACGAGATGATCAGCGCCGAGGAGTACGCGGCTCATGCCGTCGAGGAACGCCGCAGGCTCGAGGCCGCGACGCTCGACGACGAAGAGCGCGCCGAGCGCGAGAAGGCGGTTGGTGAGCTCGAGGAAGTCGCCCGGGCCTATCATCTCCACGAGGAGCTCGTAGCGGCGCGCGGCGCGATGGACTTCGGCGGCCTGGTTCTTGCCACGATCCAAATGCTGCGCGACCGCCCGGACGTTCTCAGGCACGTGCAGAGGCGCTTTCGCTACGTGCTCGTCGATGAGTTCCAGGACACCAACTTCGCCCAGTCCGTCCTCATCGACATGCTCGGCGCGGATCATCGCAACGTGTGCGTTGTCGGCGACGACGACCAGTCGATCTACCGGTTTCGGGGCGCCTCGATCAAGAACATCCTCGACTTCCAGGCCAAGTACCCCGACGCGACCGTCGTTCGGCTGGTCGAGAATTACCGTTCCGGGCAGGGCGTGCTCGACGCTGCGCATGCCGTCGTGTCGAAGAATGAGGCGCGCTTGGAGAAGCGACTCAGGGCCCAGCATGCCGATGCCGTCGTCGAGGCCTACCTCGCGCCCGACGAGGACGTCGAGGCTCGACACCTCGCCGACCAGATCGCCGCGCTTCTGGATGACGGGGCCGAACCTGCCGAGATCGCAGTGTTGCTTCGAAGCGTCAAAGGACAAGGACCGCCGATCGTGAAGGCGCTGCGGCGCGCCGGCATTCCACACGACATCGTCGACGGCTCGATGCTGCTCGACAAAGCGGAGGTGCGCGACGCGATCGCATGGCTCCGAGCGGTGGCGAATCCATTCGACAGCGAGGCCGTTCTGCGCGTGTTGACAGCGCCACCGATCGAGATGGATCCCGTCGAGGCATGCCGGATCTCTAACTTCGCCGCCGAGCGTCGCCGCAGCGTCTTCGAAATGGCCGACAGATCCGAGCGCGTGCCTAACCTGCCGTCCGAGGCGGCCACGGTGGCCAAGTCAACGGCGGACATCATCCGGCGACTTGCCAAGTCGGCCCGGCGAGAGACTGCCGAGCAGATGGTCCACGAGATTCTTGCGCGCGGCGGTTGCCGGGCTCACCTGGCAAAGGCGGGAATCGATGGAGTCATACCGCTGGCGAATCTCGCGCAGCTGGAGAGAACGGCCGCGGAATTCGCCGGTCCGCGCGGCGGCACGCTGCAGGAATTCCTTGCCTACATCGACGTCATGGTGCGCGCCGGGTTGCGCGATCCGGTCGCGCGCCTGGGCTCGGGCGGCGTTCAGGTCATGACGATGCACGCAGTGAAGGGCCTCGAGTTCGAGGCGGTCTTCATGGCGGCGCTGGCGCAGAGCAGGATTCCCGGCTCGTGCAGGTCGAGTCAGATAGAGATTCCGGAGGCGCTGCTGAAGGAGCAGCTGCCGGAGGCGACGCCGCGTGAGGCTCATGTCGCGGAGCAAAGACGCTTGTTCTACGTCGCTATGACGAGAGCGAAGCACCGACTCATGATGTCATACGCGCGGGGCCCATCGGTGCGTGGGGCCAAGCCGTCGCAGTACCTCATGGACGCGTTGGAGGCCGGCGTTCAGTTGCATGAGGTCGAGACGAGTGTCGCGGTGGCGGAAGGGGAAACGCGGCGCGTCACGGACGGTGGCCTATGTGGAGGCCCGGACGGTGCGAAACCGGGGGACGGCGCGGCTGCGCGGCGGGACGGCTCGCTGCGAGACTTCCTGCCCATTCGCGACGGCGGGCTGTCTCTGTCCTATAGCGATATCGACTGCTACCTGGCCTGTCCGCTGAAGTACAAGCTCAGCCGCGTGCTTCGCATCCCGGCAAAACCGGCACCGGAGCGGAGTCTCGGCACGCTGGTCCACGGGGTCCTGGAGCAGTTCCACAGGACGTGTCCGCCGCGGGATGCCGATTTCGCCAGGCTCGAGGAGATCTTCGAGGCGGCCTGGATGGCGAAGCGCTACGGTGCGACGACGCAGGAGAAGCAGTTCAACTTGGACTGCGTCGGCTGCCACGTGACCGGTTA
>DYIV01000048.1 GCA_020723435.1 Slackia heliotrinireducens
CCTGCTGGGGCCCAACGGGGCGGCGCGCGTGTACGCTCCGCAGAAGGGCGCGACGACCGAGGAAGTGGACCTCCTTGAGAAGTGCCTGGCCAGATACACCGACGTGATCGAGTCGGATCTCGGGATCGACGTGAGAACGCTGCCGGGCGGCGGCGCGGCGGGCGGCCTCGGCGCGGGGCTGGTTGCGTTTCTTGGAGCGTCGCTGAGGCCCGGCGTCGACATCGTCTTGGAGGCACTCGACTTCGACCACCGTCTCGAAGACGCCGACGTTGTGATCACAGGGGAAGGCATGATCGACGGCCAGAGCGCCTCGGGCAAGACGCCGGTAGGCGTCGCGCGCGCCGCGAAGAGGGCCGGCGTGCGTCGTGTCATCGCCGTCGCGGGACAGATCGGGCCGCGCGCGGAGGCGGTCCTGGCGGAGGGCATCGACTCCATCGTCTCGCTGGCGCCGGACATCTGCTCAATCGAGGAGGCCATGTCCGAGCCCGCGCGCTGGCTCGAAATCGCGGGCGCGCGACTGGGCGAGGGGCTGTGATCGCCATGCTGGACGACCCCGTCATCAAGACGATGCTCGTGGCCATGACTCCCATCGGAGAGCTGCGCGCCGCGCTACCACTGGCTCTGACGCACTACAAGCTCAGCGTGCCGGCGGCGTTCGCGGCGAGCGTCATCGGCAACATGGTGCCCGTAGTGGCCATCGCCTACTTGCTCGAGCCCGCCTCCAGGATGCTGTCGAGCCACAGCGGGGTCGCGAAACGCTTCTTTGAGTGGCTGTTCCACTACACGCGCAAGAAGCACACGCGGCGATTCGAGGCGCTGGGCAGCCTGGCGCTCGTCACGTTCGTCGCCA
Organism: Slackia heliotrinireducens; assembly: GCA_020723435.1. GTDB lineage: Bacteria > Actinomycetota > Aquicultoria > DYIV01 > DYIV01 > DYIV01. Next base: position 851 of record DYIV01000048.1, read on the forward strand.
TCCCGCTGCCTATGACCGGGGGGTGGAGCGGAGCCGTCGCGGCGTTTGTCTTCGGGATTCGGCCGCGGGCCGCAATACCACTCATCGGCCTGGGCGTCTTGATCGCCGGAGTGGTCGTCACCATTCTCACCCAAGGGGTCGTGCTCGGCCTCGGCTAACGCCTGCCTGCGGGCAATTGCAAACATTTCCCGCGCCGTGGTACCGTGTCGAGGGAATGTCGGTCGTGTTGTCCAGGAGGCAAGGGGCTATGTCTCCCCAGCGAATCCTCGTAGTTGACGACGAAGAGTCTTTGCTGACCATAATCTCCTACGCCTTGGAGAGCGCCGGGTTCGAGGTGGCCACTGCCACGGACGCTGAGCAGGCGTCGGAGCTGGTCACGAAGTTCGAGCCCAACCTGCTCATTCTCGACGTGATGCTGCCGGGCCAATCGGGGCTCGACCTATGCCGTGAAGTGCGCAACAAGACGGACATCCCCATCATCATCGTCTCGGCGAAGTCGGAGGAAGTCGACAAGATACTCGGCCTCGAGCTGGGAGCCGACGACTACGTCACCAAGCCCTTCAGCCCTCGCGAGCTCGTCTCCCGGGTGCGAGCGCAGCTGCGTCGCCAGGAAGGCTCGCTGGTGCGGGCGCCCAACGTCATCGAGATCCGCAACCTGAAGATCGATTGCGAGTCTCACCAGGTCTTTTTGCGCGGCGAGCCGCTTCATCTGACGAACTCAGAGTTCCAGATACTCCAGCTCCTGGCGCGCAATCCCGGAAAGGCCTTCTCCCGCAGCGCCATCCTGAACTACCTTTGGGACGGCGGCTTCGTGGGCGACGAGCGCACCGTCGACGTGCACATCCACAACCTACGCGAGAAATTCGAGGATGATCCTCAGAAGCCGTCCTACCTCCTTACGGTGAGGGGAATAGGCTACCGCCTTAGCGAGAAGTAATGAGATTCAGCCTCCGGCTATGGCAGACGCTCCTGTTCATCACCGTCATCGTCGTAGCCATGCTCACGCTCTCCTACAGCCTCATCTCGTCGACGCGCACCGGGGTCGTCCGTGCCGACAAGGCGCAGCTTGCCAAGGAAGTGCGCAACATCGCGATGCAAATTGGCAGGCTGATGCCCTATGCGGACCATCGGGACCAGGTCGATGCGCGCCTTGCGCAGTTCGCGAGGGTCTTCAACATCGATGTGTGGCTCGTAGATCGGACCGGCAAGAAACTGTTCGCTCGGGGTGACGCCACACTGCCGGACGCTCCGGTTGCCGAAATCGCCGGCGAGGCGGCGGCCAAGCGGCGCTATGTCGTCAGGGAGGCGCCTGGCGAGACGGAGCATATGATCGCGGCGCAGGCGCTTGCGCGAGACGGCAGCGTCGACGCGGTCGTTGTGGTCGGCGATACCGGCGCCGACGCGCAGGCGATTCTGGATGAGGCCGGCCGCCAGATCACCGTCGCGTTCTGGATCGCCCTGGTAGTGTCCGGCGTTCTGGGCTGGGTGTTCTCGGAGATCATCGCCCTTCAGGTCCGTCGTCTCAGCGACGGCGCCTTGGCGATCGCTCAAGGCAATTTCGACATGCGCCTCAAGGGGATGTTCCCCGACGAAGTCGGAGAGCTTGCCACATCCTTCAACGTCATGGCCGAACGTCTCGGCACCGCGTTCGAAGCCCTGTCGGAGCAGCAGCGCGAGATCGCCACAGTCGTGGAGACAATGGCGGAGGGCCTCATCGCCGTCGACTACAAGCTACGCATCCGCCTTGTCAATCCGGCCGCGGCAGAGCTGCTCGCCAAGCCGGTCGAGGGGCTTGAGGGCAAGACGATGCAGGAGGCGATCGGCACCCAAGGACTGATTCAGCCGGTCGAGACGGCGCTGGGCGGTCGGCAGGTTTCCGAGACCTACGAGCACGGCGACCGGGCACTTCTGTTGCATGCCAGCCCGATCCGCGGCGGGTCCGGCCGGCCCGTCGGTGTCGTGCTGATCCTGCGCGACGTCACGCAGCAGAAGCGCATGGAGCAGGCGCAGCGCGATTTCATCAGCCACGCGTCGCACGAGCTGCGCACGCCGATCTCGTCGCTGCGCGGGTTCATCGAGCTACTTGAGGGCGGGGCGAAAGAGGACTCCGGCGTGCGCGACAGATTCCTGACGACCATGGATGTCGAGGTCGATCGCCTGCAGCGGCTCATCGAGGACCTGTTCACGCTTGCACAGCTCGATTCAGGGCGACTCGAGCTGCAGATCGCTGCGACCTCGGCCACTGAGATCGTTGAGGAAGTCGTCCGACTCGTCGAACCGATCGCGACCTCGGCCGACGTGCAGATCGAGGGGGACATCGACGCGGATCTCCCCGACGTGATGTGCGACCGCGATCGCATCATCCAGGTGCTGCTCGGCTTCTTCGACAACGCGCTCAAGCACTCCAAGGCCGGCGGCAGAGTGACTGTCTTCGCCAAGCGTGGGGAAGGCGCCGTGCGACTGGGCGTCTCGGACACGGGCTCGGGAATCAAACCCGAGGAAATGCCACGTATCTTCCAGCGCTTCTACCGAGTCACGGACGCCGTTGACAAGAAGGGCGCGGGCCTGGGGTTGTCGATCGCCAAGGAGATGGTCGAGGCACACGGCTCCTCCATCGGCGTCGAATCCGAGCCGGGCGCCGGAGCGACGTTCTACTTCGAGCTCAAAGTCGCCTGATCGATCCCTCCCAGGCACGTCAAGGGGCAGGAATGCCGACGGCTTTCTTAACACTTTCTTAATATTTCCTTAATACCAAACTAACGGGAGAGAGGTACGCTTAATGCGATCGTTTGATAACGCCAATGCCCTGATTGAGGCAGCGGCCCCATAACTGTTAACCAACCGGTCGCCCCGGGCAACGAAAGAGCGTCCATTTCTGGAACGCTTCCTCGGCAACTACCTTCCCCCGTAGGGCGCAGGAGGCAACTCAGGCGCCAAGGCCAGGACCACTTTTCTAGCTGTCTGAGGCGGCCGGCGGTTATTCTAAGGGCCCCTTGTGGGGCCCTTTCTAATTCGTTGTGTTCAGAACAGCCCCGACAGCCTCGGCCCAGCCCAGGCCCATCATGCCGCCAGTGACAAAGACGTTGTCGAGGGAGGCGGCCGCTTCGGCAATCGCCTCATCGGCGAGAGCATTCGCGACCAGGAAGAAAGCCCCGACCTCCCCCGCGATCTCCAGATCGGACAGGGAGTCCCCGATTGCGACCGCCCGGGACGACGTCAGCGAGCGCAGGGCCAAGTCCTCGCGCACGGCGGCCGGCTTGCTGCTTGCCGCAGGGAGCAAGTGGTAGGCGTGCACGGTCTCGACACCAACCAGGGTGTGGTTCTTCGGGCGGATTATGCCGTTGTCGATCAGCTTCAGAGGCAGCTCGACCGGGGCCAAGGCCTCCTGTGCCTCGGCCAGGTCGACGTTTCCTCGCAGCAGCAGGCTGCACTCGCGCTGGCCCGTCCAGGGCGTGTGATACTCGATTCGACCGGGAAAAGCCCGGAACAGCAGCTCGTCGGCGCCAGCGGCGACGATCGCATCACAGATGGTGCCGTCCGTTTCGGGGAAGTCGCCCACCACGCGCCACTGCCTATCGAGGCGATCGTGAACGATGAGGCAGCCGGCCTCGGCGATGTAGTCGCGAAGGCCCAGGATGCGAACGTCGTTGAGCAACTGCAGCTTGTTGCGCCCGGAGACCGGAACGACGCTCAAGCCGGCGTTCAGGGCGTCCAGCAGGGCGCGGGCAGGCTCGAGGGTGGGCGAACCCGTGGCATCACAAAACACCGATCCTCCCGGGCCAAGCAGCGTCCCGTCCAGATCGGTGTAGACGATGACCGGCCGATCGAAGAGCGACCGGAGAGCCGCGCTATTTCTTTCGAGATGACGCAGGTTTGCCACCCTTCTTTCGCCTCTTGGCGCGACCGGCGACGTATTCCTCGACTTCGTTCAAGGGCGGTCGCTGGATCACGGGAATCTCGTTGGGGACGAGCGCGTAGCGCTTCCCCATGGCGGCGATCGAGTTGAAGATCTCACCCCGCTCGCCGTCGGACGAAACCATCTTGTCGCGATCGAGCATCATCATCATTGCCTTGAGGATGGCGAAGGACATCCGTCCGAGCGCCGGCAGCGGTTGGTTGGTGTGGATGCGCTGCGCCAGATCGACCTGGGCCATCGCCTCGAGGCCGAACTTGGCGGAGATGTCCACCAGCAGGCCGGTCTCCACGGCGTAGCCCGTGAAGAAGGGCACGGATTCGAAAGCCTCTCGTCTTCCCCCGTACTCCCCGGACAGCGGCTGAATGAAGCCGGATAGATGCGGATAGAAGAGGCTGAGCGCCGGCCGGGCCATGATTTCGGTGACGCGCCCGCCCCCCGTCTCGTGCACGACGACGCCTTTCTCCTGCAGCGGGCGCTCGTAGAAGGCTTTGACGAACTTCAGCTCGGGATTCATCACCAACGGCCCGATGAGCCCGTAGACGAACCGGGGGTGAATGTTGCGAATGTCGGAGTCGATGAAGATGACGATGTCGCCCCAGAGAGCGTCGAGGCTCTTCCAGAGGGCCTCCCCCTTGCCGGCCGCGGAGCCCATGGAGGGCAGGAGGTCGTCATCGAAGCACACCTCCGCGCCATGTCTCTCGGCTATCTCGACGGTTCGGTCGGAGGAGTGGCTGTCGATGATCGCGACCTGGTCGAGCAGCGGGTGGCGCTCGACGAGCACCCTGGTCATCATCGAGACGATCTTGCCGACCGTCTCCTCGACGTTGAGCGTCGGCAGCCCCAAGCTGATGGTGATCCCCTGCTTGCGCTTTGCCTCAACGAGCTTTCCGACGTTGGAGAATTGCCGGCAATGAAATGTGCGCTCGTCGAACCACTGCTGGACTTCCATGCGTTATTCTCCTGTCCGCTGTTGGGCCTTCAGGAGGCCTCCGCAAGGCGCTCCGGGTACGCCGGGAACGACAAAAGCCCTGCTTGCACGGCGCGCTCGCAATAGTTTACCATGAAGCAACAGCGCGCGCCTCCGGTCGTCCGGCGGCGCTTCAGTCTGCACCGAGGGGGCCCGGTGTCACAGATACGAAAAGATCCCGCCAGCCGAACCTGGGTTGTCCTGGCGACCGAGCGCGGCAAGCGACCGTCCGACTTCAAAGCCTCCGCCGCCGTCGCCAAGCCTGACCAGGCGGAACTGGACCGATGTCCGCTCTGTTTCGGGCATGAAGACATGGCGCCACCCGCCGTCTTCGAAATGTGGCCGGCCGGAGGCAGGGGCAGGAAGATGACCTGGATCACACGGGTTGTCGAGAACAAATACCCGGCCCTGCGCCCCGGCGAACTCCTCTCCCAGGAAGACGTCAACGAGTTCTTCCACTTCTTGACCGGCGTGGGGGGCCACGAGGTCATCGTCGACAGTCCGAAGCACACCGACAGGCTGGCCAACATGCCTCACGGCCAGCTCGTCGCGTTGGTCAAGACGTACGTGCAACGATATCGGTTCTGGCGCAACGACAAGCGCATGGCATACACGCTCGTCTTCAAGAACTACGGCCCCGAGGCAGGGGCCTCTCTTTCTCATCCGCACTCGCAGCTCGTCGCCATACCGATCATCCCGCCGCGTGTGGCCGAGGAGCTGGACGAGGCGAAGGAGTTCTACGCCAGAGAGAACGAGTGTCTTTACTGCCGGATGATCGCCACCGAGCTGAAGGGCAAGCCTAGCCGGATGGTATTCGAGAACGACACCATGGCCGTCTTCGCACCCTATGCTTCGCGCTTTCCTTTCGAACTGCGCGTCATGCCGAAGAGGCACATGTCCGCCTTCGAGGAGATGAGCGACGCCGAGATAGGCGATTGCGCGCAGGCGCTGGGCGTGATGGGCAAATCGATGGAGAAGCTCCTGTCTCGGCCGCCCTACAACCTGATGATTCACGTCGCGCCGATCAGAACGCCGGGGCTACTCTACTATCACTGGCACATCGAAATCATCCCGCGGCTCACGCTGCCGGCTGGATTCGAATGGGGCAGCGGCATCTACATCAACACCGTGGCACCGGAGGAGGTTGCCAAAGCGCTCCGTGATGGAATCAAGCGCAGCCGGCCATCCAACGTCGCTCGATAGCGACGTCCTTGCCCGAATCGAGGAGATCGGCGGAGCCGACATCCTTGTGGGCGTTCCGTCCTTCCGCGCCGCCAAGACCATCGCGCACGTGGTGGCGGTGGCGAGCGAGGGGATGGCGCGCTACTTCCCCGGACTGCGCCACGTGCTTGTCAACGCCGATGGCGGATCGGAAGACGACACGCGCCAGGTCGTCCTAGACACGCCGGTTCCCGACAGCGTGGCAAAGATCGTCACCCCCTACCGGGGCCTGCCCGGCAAGGGCAGCGCGTTCAAGACCATATTCGAGATAGCCGACAGGCTCGAGGCCAAGGTCTGCATCGTCGTCGACTCCGACCTTCGAAGCATCACCCCGGAGTGGATCCAGCTGCTCGGCGAGCCGATATGGCGACACAACTTCGGCTTCGTCGCGCCGCACTACTTGCGTTACAAGTACGATGGGACGATTACGAACGGCCTGGCGTATCCGCTGACGCGGGCACTCTACGGCCACATCGTCCGCCAGCCCATCGGCGGCGACTTCGGCGTCACGTGGGCGCTGGCGAAGATATTCTCTCACCAGGACATCTGGGACAGCGAGGACATCGCCACGTTCGGCATCGACATATGGATAACGACCACCGCGATCAACGAAGGCTTCCGCATCTGCCAGGCGGAGATGGGGGTCAAGCTCCACGACCCGAAGGATCCCGCCTCCGACCTCGGTCCCATGTTTCGTCAAGTCGTGGGCACGATGTTCCATCTCATGAGCAGGTATGAGACTCGATGGAAGGCGGCGCGCGGTAGCCAGCCGACCGATCTGTTCGGAGAGCCACAGGACGAAGAGCCCGAGACCGAGCCGGTCGCCGTCGATCTGCAGGGGCTGATAACGAACTTCCAGAAGGCTTGTGGAGGAGACGACCGCAGGCTGGAGCTGATTCTGGCGCCCGACAACTATGCCCAGATCAAGGAGATGTGTCGTCTGCCGCTGGATCTGTTCAGCTTCCCCTTTGATTTATGGGTGCGCGTGGTCTATGATTTCGCGGTCGCGTATCAGTTCAGCGGAATGCGCCCGAGCGAGATCGTCGAACAACTCTACCCCATCTACCAGGGCAGAACGGCCTCCTTTGTCCTCGAGACGGTCAACCTGCCCGACGTTCGGGCGGAGGCCTCGGTGGAGAAGCTGGCGGTCAAGTTCGAGCAGCAAAAGCCGTACTTGATCCAGCGCTGGAACGAGGCGATGAGACTCGAGCGCGGTCGCGGCTAGACAAAGGCCCGGCTGGACTCTGAGCCCCTGAGCTTGGTACCCGGCAGGTCGTGCAGGGAAAAGAGCCAGCGCGACAAATACTGACGCAAGACAGCACGTTCGTACTTCGGGGGAAGGACTGAGGGATCTATGGCAAGAACGCGCATTGATACTGGCAAGCTTCGAATGTCGATCGTCGGTCTCGGCGGACTGCTGACGTGGCTGCTGTGGCAGCCGGTCATGTTGGATCCGAAGCCGAACTGGTACGCTTTCAATGTACCGGAAGTCGCCAACTACCTGCTCTTTGTGGCGCCATTCGCGGTGGTCTTCTATCTCAACCGCGGGCAGCGCAGCCGGGGATGGCTGCAGGGTGGTCTGATGCTGGCCATCGGATACATCCTGACCTTGCCATACAACGCGATCGTGGAGAACGCCAAGTTCGCCAGTAGCGACGGCTTCGTCAAGTATCACGGCGGATCGTGGCCCTACGCGATCGGCGAGATCATCACGATAGCCGTCGCCTTCTTCGCCCTTGGAGCGCTCGTCGGCTATTTCGCCGGGAAGACCGGCCCGGCTCGCAGCGCACCTGTCCCGGGAAGCCATAACGAGACCATCGCCGGCGCGCCTCCGGAGCGGGTGAGCCAGGAAGGCGTCTCCGGTCCGGGCGTCCAGTAGCCGCGCGGCACTACCTCATCGATCTGGCCAGCTGAATCATCTGCTCGCGGGGGTACTCTCCGGCGATTTCCACGAATGTGGGGCCGATGCTCCATTCGATTGTTGAACCGGCGGCGCTCGATGTCACCCTCGCGTTCTGTCCCATCACGCTGAGGTTGGACTGCCCCGGCGAGATGGCCTCACTGCCCGACTGAGATTGGCGAATCTCGACCTGTGAGCTCGACCTGGGATCGTAGTAGAGAAGAATCACGACGACACCCGACGATCTGCCGGCGCGCTGAACGCGGACTGACTCCGAGGAGAGCTTGCCCGGGAGATACGTGGGCGTATAGATGGGGAAGGCCGCGATGTCCTTCGCCTGCGACAGAGTCACCTCGCGCACGTCGCGCTGGCCCTCAAGAGACAGAGGCATGGGGAGCCGCTGGGTGATGCCCGGCACTAGCTGCGAGAGTGCGCCGCCGACTCCAAGGACCCACACGACCGAGATTGCCACGACGGCGCCGGTCTTCCTTCGGTTGCGGCTCCTATAGATGACAAAGCCCAGAGCGGCCACGATTGCCAAAAGCACCGCGGCGGCGGCAGCCCAAACCCACCAGGGAGTCGCAGGAGTTTGTGTCGGAACAGATTGCCGAATCAACCAAGACCAGCCTAGACTCTAGCCCGACCTGACGCATCCGTCTCCCCCACCGGGGACGGCGCCTTCAGGCCCTTGCCTCATTGTAGACATGCGCGCGGACTCCGACAAGGCACGCCGATCGGGGCGTCCGCAGCTTCCGACAAGGCACGCCGATCGAGACGGCTGCGGCTCCCACGAAGCGCGTCGGCCGGGGCGTCATCCTTGCCGTTTGCTTGGTTGTGGGGCAAGATTCGGGTGGGGGTCGGCCGCATCCTTCGGGCGGCGGCGCCCGGCGTTGGGTAGGTATAGGCGGGGCCGCATCGAAGAAGGACCACAGAGCAGCCGGTATGACGGGGGGACCGTGGCAGCCAGATCGAAAGCGTCCAAAGGCGAAGACGGCCATGCCCTGCGTGTGGCGGTCATAGGCGCCGGGCACGGAGGGGTGGCGCTGCTCGAAATGCTCGCTGACGACCCCGTTCTCTCCATAGAAGTCGTCGCCGACGCGCGGCGCGGGGCGCCGGGCATCGCCCGGGCACGCAAGCTCGGCATCGCGACGACGACCGACTTCGAGAAGGTCATCGTGCGCAAAGACATCGATGCCATCATTGACGTAACCGGGAACATGGATGTCCGGCGGCGCATCCAACAGGCCAAGCGCCCCGAGGTTGAGCTGATTGGCGGCATGAGCGCCAAGCTCATGTGGGACCTGGTCGAGGAGCGGCGCCGCAGCGAAGAAGAGGCAAAGCAGCTCGTCACGGAGCACAAGTCCCTCTACCAAGTCGGCCTGCTGCTCTCCTCCAGCGAGAGCCCCCACGAGGTCTTCGAGACGATTGTCGACCAGGCGACCGCGCTTACGAACTCCCCGGCCGGCAGCCTCGCCGTCTTTGACGAGGGCAGCGGGGAGATGTATCTGGGCGCCGCCAAGGGCTTCAGCGCCTCCTTCGCCAAGGAGATGCGTTGGACGCTGCGCGGACGAGGTCTGACCAGCTACATCCTCAACCAGAAGGAGCCCGTCATCATCTCCGACGTCGCCAAATACAAGGGTTTCGACAATCCGGTGATGATCAAGGAGGGAGTCAAGTCGCTGGTCGCCGTGCCGCTGGCGGCGGAAGGGCGCATCGTGGGGATCATCTACGTCGACGATTTCAAGCCGCGCACCTACACTGCGCGCGAGGTCTCGATTCTGACTCTGCTCTCCAACTACGCGGCCTTCGCGATCGAGCGGGCGACGCTGTTGGAGGAGACGAGGCTTCGTTCGATCACCGACGACTTGACGAAGCTGTACAACCACCGCCACTTCATCCAGATGCTCAACCAGGAAGTGGAGCGCTCCGCGCGCTACGGCCGCCCGGTGGCTCTGGCCATGATCGACATCCACTTCTTCAAGGTCTACAACGACACCTACGGCCACCTGGATGGGAACGTCGTCCTCAAGGAAGTGGCGCGCACGCTCATGCTGCGCAGCCGCCAAGTCGACGTGGTCGCGCGGTACGGCGGCGAGGAGTTCGCCGTGATCATGCCCGAGACGGACAAGGCGAACGCGGTCTCGATGGCTCAGCGCCTGCGTGCCCTCACCGAGAAGCATCACTTCCCCAAGGAGCAATCGCAGCCCGGCGGGCACCTGACGATCAGCGTCGGTGTGGCCTGCCATCCCGATGACGCCGACAGCCCCGTCGATCTCATCGCCCGCGCCGACGAGGCGCTCTACGAGGCCAAGAGCGCGGGACGGAACAAGGTCTGCGTTGCGTAGGGGTCCGCAAGGGCGTGGGCCGGCGCTGAGGGGGCGTCCGGCCGGACTCGTACGCGAGGCCTAGTTGGTGTTCGCAGCGGCGAGGCGTCGTAGCCTGCCGATCTTGGTAGTCGTGATGAAACGCTGCAGCAGGCGCCCGGTAGTCCGTATTCGGCTGATCCGGATGTGGCCGGGCGTGTCCTCGGAGGTGTGGTAGACGGGATCGGACACCCATTCCAGCCAAGCCGCCGGGATGCCCGCCATCTCAAACGGCTCGTGGTCGCTCCAGCCGCTCTCGCCGGGGTCCTTGCGGTAGACGACATCTGTTCCGACCTCGCGTGCGAGGGCGAGGAGAACGTCGGACAGCCTGCCTGGGCCCCGCCCCATCGTACGAACCAAGAACTCGTCTCCCGCCCCGACCATGTCGACGGAGACCATCGCCGCGACCTGGGCCCGCTGCTCCTGATTCATCCGCTCCACGAAGGCGCGTGAGCCGAAGTGGTGCTCGTCGCCGTCGCTTCCGATCATCTCCTCGGCGCCGAAGAAGACGAAGACCAGCGTTGGGGCGAGGCGACGCGTCTTCAGCACGCGCGCGAGCTCCAAGACGATTCCAACCCCGGAGCCGTTGTCGTTGGCTCCCGGCGAAGGGCGTTTCGAGTCGTAATGGGCTCCGAGCACCATCCGCAGCGGACTCGTTCCCTTCTTGACGGCGTAGACGTTGCGAGTCTCGGTTCCGTTGGGCAGCGCGACCGTCTGGTAGCGCACACGGTAGCCGAACGCGGCGAGCTGCCGCGCGATGTAGGCGCCGGCCCGCCGCTCGGCGTCGGTGCCCTCGCGGCGCACACCGATGGTGCCGGCGAGGACCTCGATGTGCTTCATGACGCGGCGGACCTGGAGGATCGGGGGTCGTGAAGGCGTCGATTCCGCGGATGGGGACGACGTGGCGGCCGATGAAGATGATGTGGCCTCGACGACGGGGGTCGTTGTCTGGACCGCCGCGGTCTCGGAGTCGGTCTTGGAATCGGATGGGGACGGCGCCTCTCCCGGGGCGCCAGTGAGAGCGAGCACTGCCCAGGCGACCAGCACGAAGACGAGGCCGAGAATGGCCATGCCGAACGCGATCTGCGGTGTGGACGGCTGGCGGCGATGGCGACTCACGGCATCCTCCGAGACTTCCTCGGCGACGTTAGACTTCCTGGGCGACGTTATCATGGTAGGCGGTTTCGCCGGGCGCGACAAAGACCGCCTCGGCGCACTGCCGGCGAGTTGTGCCGGGAATGGTGCGACCGGTCTCGAGCCGGATCAATCGACCGGCGCCCAACGGGCTTCGAGCGGCGTGATCGAAGTCACATACGGCAGGGATGCCACTCCCAGCGACGAAGTAGACCGCCGGAGAGTGGTCTTTCGTTTCAGGGGGTGTCACGTGATCAGGAGGTTGAGATTGCCCGTTGGATTGGCGCTGCCCTTGCTGCTCGTGGCTGTGCTGGCGACGATTGTCGTTGTTGCCGGGTGCACGGCGAAGAACAAGTCCGCCATTCCGGCCAACCAACGCCAGGAGTACGAGCGGCCGGAGAAGGTTGAATCGGCGGTGGAGGCAAAGAAGCTGCTAGTGGAGGGGAATGAGCGTTTCGTCTCGGGCGAGACGGCGGAGAAGGATCTGAGCGGGACGCGTCGCGACGAGTTGACTGAGGGACAAAAGCCCTTTGCCGTCATCGTGTGTTGCGCCGACTCGAGAGTCCCGCCCGAGCACGTCTTCGATCAGGGTTTGGGCGACATTTTCGTCGTCCGGGTCGCAGGCAACGTCGCCGACCCGGTTGCGATCGGCAGCGTGGAATATGCCGTCGAGCACCTGGAGGTGCCGCTGGTTGTCGTGCTTGGGCACGAGAAGTGCGGAGCGGTGAGCGCCACAGTCGAGGGCGGCGAGGCGCCGGGCAGCATCGGTGCGATTGTCGAGAAGATCTCTCCGTCGGTTGAGAAGGCGCGCGGAGGCAACCTCGAGGATGAAGAGCTGATCGAGAAGGCCGTGGAGCTCAACGTGGAGCAGACGATGCGCGACTTGAAGGCGAGCCCGATCGTCACGGAGCGACGCGGCAAGGAGGAGCTGTCGATCCTGGGCGCGACGTATGAGCTCGGCTCAGGCGAGGTGAAGTGGCTCTAGGGAGCGGGGAATCCTGGCTGAGGCGCGGGCCGCGAGGCGACCCGCGCCTTCTTCTTTTGGGCTTGCGATCAACCACTTGGCCTTATAATTGACCTTATGAGTCGAGTACTTCAACGATACTCCTCGATCGTGGCCGGCGAGGGCGAGGCGGTCTATCTGTCGGCGCGGGGCCACGGCGCGGGAATCCGCGACCTGTCGGCGACGACAAGCGAGGAGCTGTGGGCGGCGCACGATCGTGAGGTAGCGCGCCGACGGGCCGGCAAGGGCGGCAAGGGCGGCAAGGGCGGGGCGTCGCTTCTGGACGTGAAGGCTGAGCTCGCACAGCGGACGCTGTCGTCGTGCCGGTTCTGTGAGCGTCGCTGCGGTGCCGATCGGGCCGCGGGGGCGACGGGTGTGTGTGGTGTGGGCGCAACCTCCTTCGTCTCTTCCGAGTTCCTGCACTTGGGCGAGGAGCCTGAGCTGGTGCCGTCCCACACAATCTTCTTCTCGGGATGCACCTTCAGGTGTGTCTACTGCCAGAACTTCGACATCGCGACGCGGCCTCAGGAGGGAAGGCCGGTGACGCCCGCGGCGCTCGCCCGTGCCGTCATGGCGCGTCACGCCATGGGGGCGCGCAATGTCAACGTCGTCGGGGGAGAGCCGACGCCGCACATCCACACGGTCCTGGGCATGCTGCAGTGTCTCGAGGTCAACACGCCGATCGTCTTCAACACCAACATGTACATGTCCGGCGAAGCGATGCGTCTGTTGGACGGTGTCGTCGACGTGTACCTGGCCGACTTCCGCTACGGCAACAACGAGTGCGCCAAGCGCTGCTCGTTCATCGACCGATACTGGGACGTCGTGCCTCGCAACTTCCGCGTCGCCGATGAGCAGGGCGAGATCATCTTGCGTCACCTTGTCCTTCCGGGTCACCTCGAATGCTGCACCGATCCGATCATGGCCTGGGTCGCCGAACATCTGCCCGGCGTCTACTTCAATCTCATGTTCCAGTATCGCCCGTGCCATCTGGCCTACGAGTATCCCGAGATGGACCGAAGCCTGACCGCCGACGAGCAGGCGAAGGCGCTGGAGCTGGCCGAGTTCTACGGGATCGTGCGGCGGTAGGCGCCGGGCGGCTGAGGATGACCGCATTGACCGATTCGGCGCTCGGTTGATAAGATGCACGGTACCCAGCAATTGACAGCTGTCGCGCCGCTTTTCGTAGCACTCGTCCCTTCTTGGTGGGCGCACCCTTCCTGCAAAGGCTGACGGTCATGAACTTGCGGTGCATTGCATGAGGAGATGGCGAACGTTTGCGGCCTGTCTGCCGATCGCGCTGACGACGCTGACTCTCCTCCCCACCCACCGCGCTCTCGGCTCCGTCTCAGAGAAGATCGTGTTCGTCTCCGATCGCGACGGCAACAACGAGATATACGTCTGCAATCCGGACGGCACGCAACAGACTCGCCTCACAGACAACCCCTCCAGCGACACGGTCCCGGCGCTGTCTCCCGACGGCAAGAGCATTGTTTTCACGTCTCGCCGGGACGGCAACGCGGAGATCTATGCGATGAACGCCGACGGATCGAGTCCGGCTCGTCTCACGGACAATCCCTATTCCGACGCTTGGCCCGCGTATTCGCCTGACAGCACTCGTGTCGCTTTCGAGTCTGAGCGGTCGAATGACTGTGACATCTACACGATGGCGGCCGATGGCACGGATGTCCGGCACGTAACCTCAGGTCCTTGGCGGGAGGCGCGGCCACTCTGGTCGGCCGATGGTTCCCACATTATCTACAGTGACTACCCTCAATTCGGAAATCCCGAAGTCGCCAAGGTGAACCTGGACGGCACCGGACAGATCAATCTGACGAATGATCCCGCTGCTGACTACGCTGAAGATGTCGCGCATGATGGCAGCGCGATCCTGTTCTCGTCCTTGCGCGACGTTCCGGGGTGGGAATTCTACCGGATGGCCACCGACGGCTCAGGTGTCGTGAGGATCACTACGACCGCTCCCGCTGCCTCAAACTGGACGCCCAAGTACTCCCCCTCGGATGAGCGGATCGTATTTGCATCTGACAGACATGCTGCCGGAGATCCCGCTCTGTACACGATGAACACTGACGGCTCAAGCGTGACCAAGATCGTCGACAGCGCTGGCACGGACTCTATGCCTGACTGGGGCACCACTGCGGACGATTTGCCTCCGGGGCCTGTGACAGACCTTGTCGTCACGCCGGGGGATTCCCAGACCATGTTGACGTGGCACAACCCTGCGGACCTGGATTTCGCGGCTACGCGAGTCTTGCGCTCGACGGTCGCCCATGCCACGACCCCCACGGAAACGGTCGGCCAGACACAAGTCTACGAGGGTTCCGCCGAGACGACGATCGACACCGGCCTCGTCAACGGCACGACGTACCACTATGCGGCCTTTGCGCGAGACGCGACCGGCAACTGGAGCGAGCCTGCGACCGCATCGGCCACCCCTTTTGCCCCGGACACGGAAGACCCATCTGTCACCGACATTCAGATACTGCCGGCCGTTCCATCGCCGAGCCAACCGGTCACAGTGACGGCCAGAATTACCGACAACGGGGCAGTCGGCGCTGCTTGCATCTCCTATAACTTATACTTCGAGCAGCCGGTGCCGCCCAACTTCCCATCGTCATCGCCTCGTGACGGGACGCAGGAGGCGCCCATGATCTTGGTGGATGCGGCAAACGGCATCTACCAAGGTGTGTTGCCGCAGCAGAGCGCAGGGGCGCTCGTCAACCTCAGGGTCGACGCGGTCGATGCCTCGCTGAATTGGTCGAACGGGATCGACGATTCGTCATCGGAGCCTGAAAGGGAGGCTGATCGCACAGCGACGCCAATCTCCTACAGCGTGGCGCCCGCGACCGCCGCGCGCAAGAGGATAGCGATCGCATTCGTCAAGTTCTCCGACGACGGCATCGGGACGTTCGACCCAAACACCGACTACGAGAAGTGGGCTCGTCGACGCATGGAGCCTCTCGTGAACAGCTACTATGCCGAGAACTCATATGGCGCCGTCCAGTTCGACGTAGATGCGTTCAACGCCGCGGCCCCTGCCGAGCTCCCTTTTGCATGGAACCACTACGTTGTGCTCGGCGATTTCATTGAAGCGGCGTTCTGCCGCGACGCGTACGACGTGTTGAAGTCGTCGATTGACTACTCCGACTACAGCGCCGTTCTGCTCGTGCACCCAGGAGACACCGAGCAGAACGCCGGCTCCGAGGCCGACCCCGAGACAGGACTGCTGCCCAACGCCCTCTTTCCTGAGCCTCACAAGACCATCGTTCTCTCGCAGCACGATGGTTGGAACACCATCGCGCACGAGTTTGGCCACGTACTCGGCGCCGCCGACAGATACTCCGACGACCGGCGGTATGGGCGTGGCCACCTCTTCCACTACGATCTCATGGCGGAGTCGACGTATCAGAACCACATGAGCTCGTTCACCAAGATCGGGCTCGGGTGGCTGAGTCCCGCAGAGACCCGACCTGGAGAATACGAAGTGACCGTCCTTCCGAGATTGGGCTACGGCTCCGGCGTGAAGAGCTATGGGGCGAGTCTTGACGGGCACCACTACTACCTGCTCGAGGCACGTTCGTTCAGCAAAGAGGACAGCCACTACGACACCGGTGACATAGGGCATGACGGCGTTGTGCTCTACGATGTGGACGCCGAGTCCTTGGGCACGAGTGTCAATATCGCACACAACCCCAAGCACGAGAGGTTCAAGGACAGATATCCGATAGATATCGCGCGGATGCCGAGCCTAGAGGAAACAGGGGAGATACTATACCAGGTTGACCTCGCCGCGAGCCGGAAATTCACCCTGGTTTCCAAGGCCGACAGGCATTGCGTGGTGCGCGTCGATCCTTTCACGCTCGAAGACTACCTGGGATACGCTCTCGACTCACTTCCTCCGACGGACGACTCCCTTGCGAGTCCGCGAAGTACGGAATCAACGACCCTGCCCGATCTCGACCTGCACGCGTGGACTCCCGGTGGCGAACACGTTGGCGTCGACTAC
>DYIV01000049.1 GCA_020723435.1 Slackia heliotrinireducens
TCTTTCGCAGCCTGGTGCATGATATGTTGAGTAGCCGGGATGA
This sequence comes from Slackia heliotrinireducens, assembly GCA_020723435.1. Classification (GTDB taxonomy): domain Bacteria; phylum Actinomycetota; class Aquicultoria; order DYIV01; family DYIV01; genus DYIV01. The sequence goes on from DYIV01000049.1 coordinate 44, forward strand.
CGATGCAGCGCACGTCCTGGTGGACCTTCCTGCCCCGAATGACCTCGGCTGCCACGCGCAGGTCCTCGATGCGCCCGTTGGTGCACGAGCCGATGACGACCTGATCGATCCAGATGTCGCCGACCTCGCTGACCGGCCTGGTGTTGGATGGCAGATGCGGCAGCGCGACCTGAGGCTCCACGGCCCCGGCGTCGATCTCATAGACTCGCTCGTATGTGGCGTCGGGATCGCTCGCGTAGCGAGTGCCGGTTCGGTCTCCTCGGCCCTCGACATACTCGGCCGTCTTCTCATCCGGCGCTATGATCCCGCTCTTGCCCCCGGCCTCGATCGCCATGTTGCACATCGAGAAGCGACCGTCCATCGACAGCCCGCGGATCGCCTCGCCCGCGAACTCCATCGCCTTGTACAGCGCGCCGTCGACACCTATCATGCCGATGACGTGCAAGATGAGGTCCTTGCCCATGACGTATTCGCGCAGCTTCCCCTCGAAGACAAACTTCAGTGTCGGAGGCACTTTCAGCCACGTTTCGCCCGTCGCCATCGCCGCGGCGATGTCGGTTGAGCCCATCCCGGTCGAGAAGGCGCCGAGACCCCCGTACGTGCACGTGTGTGAATCCGCTCCGATGACAACGTCGCCGGGCATCACGAGGCCTCGCTCGGGCAGCAAGGCGTGCTCGATGCCCATCCGCCCGACGTCGAAGAAGTTGGTCAGACCGTGCTCGCGCGCGAAGTCGCGCATCACCTTGGCCTGTTCGGCGGAGGCAATGTCCTTGTTCGGCACGTAGTGATCGGCGACGAAGACGACCTTGTCGGGATCGAAGACGCGGCCCGTGCCGATCTTGGCGAACTCCTTGATCGCGATGGGCGCCGTCACGTCGTTGGCGAGAACGACATCGACGGGTACGCTGATGAGCTCGCCGGGCTCAACTCTGTCGCGGCCGGCATGCGCCGCGAGGATCTTCTCAGTGATTGTCATTGCCATGGCTGCATCCTCATCTAGTCCCCGTATTTCATCCCGACAGGTACTTGTTGATCGCATTCAAGTAGGCGCGCGCGCTTGCCGCAACGATATCGGTGTCCACACCGCGACCGAGGAACGTCCGTCCCTCGATCTCGAGTTGAACGTTAACGTCACCCTGCGCGTCGAGGCTGCCGGAGATGGCGCTCACCTGGTAGCTCAGCAGCTTCGCCTTGACGCCGGTTGCCTCCTCCAGCGCGCGGCACGATGCGTCAACCTGCCCGTCTCCGCTCGCTTTTCTCTCGATTACCTCGCCGTTTCGCCGCAGCCGCACGATTGCCGTCGGCGTCCTCTCTGTTCCACTGCGCGTGTCGATATACTCGAGCTTGTAGACCTCGGTCGCCGTGCGAACCTGGTCGGCCACGATCGCCTCCAGGTCGTCGTCGGTAATCTCTGCCTTCTTGTCGGCCAGCTCCTTGAAGCGCGCGAACGCGCCTTCCAGCTCGTCGTCGGACAGCTCGTAGCCGAGCGTCGACAAGTGGCTCCGGAACGCATGCCGGCCGCTGGTCTTGCCCAGGATTACCTTGGAGTCCGACACAGACAGGCCGATTCGCGTCGGATCGATGATCTCGTAGGTCGTCCGGTCCTTCAGCATGCCGTCGGTGTGAATCCCCGACGAGTGCGCGAAGGCGTTGCGGCCCACGATCGCCTTGTTGAACTGGATGCTGTAGCCGGTCAGGTTGCTGATCATGCGCGACGTGTGCGCGATCTCAGCCGTGTCGATATTGGTCGCGGCATTCAACGTGCGCCGGCGCGTGTCGAGGATCATGACGATCTCTTCCATCGCCGCGTTGCCTGCCCGCTCGCCCAAACCGTTGATCGTGCACTCGACCTGGTTGGCGCCATTGACCACCGCTTCCAGCGAGTTGGCCACGGCCAGACCCAGATCGTTGTGGCAGTGGACCGACAAGATGACCTCGTCCAGCTCAGGCACGGCGCCGCGCAGGTCGGCAATGAGCCTGCCGAACTCATGCGGCGTCGAGTAGCCGACCGTGTCGGGGATGTTAACCGTCGTGGCCCCGGCCTCGATCGCCGCGGCGACGACCTTGCACAGATAGTCGAAGGCCGTACGCGTGGCGTCTTCCGGAGAGAACTCCACGATCTCGGCGTGGCGCTTGGCCCGCTTGACGCCCGCGACAGCCATCGCCAGGACCTCGTCCTTGGACTTCTTCAGCTTGCGCTCGATGTGAATGTCGCTTGTCGAGATGAAGACGTGGATGCAGGGCCGCTCCGCCTTCTTCAGCGCTTCGGCGGCGCGGTCGATGTCAGCGTCGACGCAGCGCGCCAGACCGCAGACGACCGGCTCCCGGACCTTCTCGGCGATCATCGAGACGGCCTCGAAGTCTCCGAGCGACGTGATCGGGAATCCCGCCTCGATGATATCTACGCCGAGACGCGCCAGCTGCTCGGCGATCTCCAGCTTCTCGCGGGTGTTGAGACTGATGCCCGGCGACTGCTCTCCGTCGCGCAGGGTTGTATCGAAGATATAGATGCGCCGGGCGCCGGCAGCCTCACCGGGGCCCGTGTCGCTTTGGGGGGTGCTCATGGTTAGAGGCATCTCCTTTCCGAAAGAGCGGACAACGACAGGGCTAGGCCGAGGCAGCTAAGTCGCACGCCCCTTCCAACGTTTCGGTCGCCTAGCGGACTTCTGATCTCGAAGTACATCCTGCCGTCCCTCCTTCGGAAAGGTTAGGAGCAGATGGTACCAGACCGCAGAGGATTCGTAAAGCACCACGTCAGCGCGCTGTCAAGGCGCTGTTCCCTGGGCAGAGAGAGCGTCGCGGGCGCGCTAGCCGGACTCGCGGCCGTTTGACGGCCGCACCACGTCGTGCAGACGGGTCTTCTTCAGCGTGCCGACGGCCGCGCGCTTGGCTGCACGGGTTGACTTGCGAACCATAGCCGCCGCGCCGCGCCGCGACTTCTCGATGCGGCGCAGGTAGGCGAGGACATCCTCGTAGTCGCTGTCGAAGTCGCTGTCGTAGGCCGCCTGGTCGGGCGCGCCGGCAAGTCGTGCCGAGTCCACAGGCGACCGCTTGAAGACGGCTTTGATGGTCTCGTCGCCCGCCAGCATCTCAAAACCCGACGCCCCCAGCAGATTGCGCAGACTCTTCAACGTGAAATGGTACGTGTGGGCGTTTTGCAGCAGCCGCAGGAAGTCCGTCTCGTAGGAATGCTCGAGGTACTTCACGCCCGGCGTCGCGACGTAGAGCGCTCCGCTGGGGTCGATGATCTCGCGGACGTGACCCAGCTCCCGGACCGGATCGAGCAGATGCTCCGCGACGTGCGAGTAGATGACCACATCCGGAGCTCGATCGAGCTCGAGGTCGGCCATCGTTCCCGCGCTCAGGTCCAACCCATGCCTCTCTACGCCGAAGGTCAGGTACTCTTCGCCGAGATCTGTGCCTTTCACGCGGCAGCCCTGCTCGCGGAAGTACTCGAGTATCCCGCCGGCCCCGCAGCCGACCTCCAGCACGAAGCTATCCCGCGGCTGCTTCGGCAGCGCGCCCTGCTCGACGAGATAGCCGAAGATCTGGGCGCCTCTGCGCCGCTGGGTCTGGAAGAAGTCGTCGGTGGGAACCTCTTCGCCGACGTAGAGGCGTCGGTACTCGCTATTGTAGAAGTCGTCATAGGAGGCCTGCGTCATGCGCGGATTCGTCTGGATGAGCCCGCAGGCGGTGCAGGCGACAACCGACATGCGAAGCCCGTAGCGGTCCTTCTCGGACAGCTGCTCGAACTCGACGCCTCCGCACACCGCGCAGTCGACTGTCTCGAACTCGTAGGTGACGCGGCGGACCTTCGACTCGACCTCGTCTCTGGCCGCACGCTGCGTCGCGTTGAGCCGCAGAATCGGCCTGCCGTCGTATTCGTATCGTGAGGCTAGCGTGATTGGCCCTCCTGGCAACAGCGGAAGCATGCGTGTGCTCATGGAATAGATTCTCCAGGAGCCGAGTTATCCTGCCCAGTTGTGTCGCAACGCCCGATTGCGGATCCTCGCGCGTGTCTTCACCCGCGAGCTCGGATCACGGCGCCGGCGGGGGACGCGGGGCCGCTGCGATCTACGGGGTGTACTTGATCGTAGTGACGTTCGTGGCCGTAGCGGTCCCGTCACGAGTCGTGCCGGTGACGTAGACGCCCCCCGGAACCGCCGCGATGCCGGAGGCGAAGTCGAACCGGTGGTAGGCGCCGTCATAGCGCCGAAGCCACCGGAGCCTGCCGCCCGCATCTATCCGTAGCGTCTGGTAGTCATAGGAGGAGTACGTCAGCAGGCTCGTCCCAGTCAGATACACATTGTGCGCGGCGTCCACGGCGAGGTCGCTGGCTCGATCGCAGTGGTGGCCCCGGACATAGCTCCTTGCCCACAACCTCCGGCCGTGGCTGTTGTACTTGAGCGCGACGAATCGCTCCCAGCCGTTGGCATTCGAAGCGAACCCTCCGACGTAGACGTTTCCGTGATGATCGATCGCGAGGCCCGCCGACGGTTCGTCGTCCATGCCGTAGGCGACGCGGCTGCCCCCGTTGTATCGTCGGACCCACAGCCGCTTGCCCCGCTTCGGTTCGCACTTGGTGAGCACGATATCGGTGTCGCCTGCGGTCGGCCATTCGACGGTGCCGGCAACGTACAGCCTGTTGGAGCGGTCCCGCGTCACGTGCCAGCCGCGAATCCCGATAGAACCCGGCATCCGATACGCATTTGACCAAAGCCGGCGCCCTTCACGGCTGTACTTCACCAACACCTGCAAAGGTGGAGTGGTACCGGTTGACCCGGTCACATAGACGTTCCCTGACGGATCGACGACCAAAGGCCGCGAGGCCGCCGGAAAGGCCGTGGAGGCGGCGTGGTGGCCGTTGGTCCCGAGTGGCCGCGCCCACACGCGCCTGCCGGTCGTGGGATTGTACTTGACCGTCATCAAGTTGCGCACGCCGGATTCTCCGTCGCTGATGCCGGTGACATGCGCGTATCCCCAGCGGTCCACGACTAGGCCGTTTGGCTCATCCTTGCCGTGCCCAGGCCCATCGAGTCGCCTCGCCCACCTCAGCCGCCCGGCCCTGTCGTATTTTAGGATGAGGTAGTCGCTCCCGGTCGCAGTCCCCTCGCTGGAGCCGACCACGAAGACGTTGCCGTACCGGTCGCGGGTGATTGCCTTGGCGTGGTCGTCGAGGCTCGACGGCCCGTTGTAGCGACGGACCCATGATCTGCGACCCGTTGACGAGTACTTGACCGTGATGATGTCGGCGCCGGCGGTGGTGCTCTCTGTGCTGTCACCCACGACGTACACGTTGCCCCGTGCGTCCGCCGTGATGCCGACGGCCGTCTCCGTCGTGCTCAGCCCGCCGTCGTAGCGACGCACCCAATGGCGGTCGCCGGAATGGGCGTGGGCATAGGCCATGGCAAGCAACAATACCAGTCCCGAGACGAAAGGGAGAGTAAGCGACCGAAGAACTGGGCGCTTCGACGTGATCCTCACGGCGCATGCCTCCCGACAGGTGCAGTGATGAACGAACCGATCCTCACCAGCATACTACTACTACGATTGGAGCACCAGCCGCTCCCCACCCGCCTACTTCCGGCGTACCGGCTGTCTGACCACCGTCTTGAGCCGTTCCGGCTTGGTGCGGCGCGGATCGCTCAGGTAGATCTCGTGATGCTTGCCGCCGAACGTGTATCCCTTCTCGTCCATGAAGTCGTGAAGACGCCGGATGGTTGGAGCTTCCTCCGCGTAGGGTCCGATATGCATTATCTGCACCGACAGCCCCTCTGCGAAGCGCTCCAATCGCAGCTTCTCCAGGCCGGGGACTTCACCCCGCTTCGCCAGCAGCTGCTCCTTCGCGGCGCCGACTTGCTCCTCGGTGACGAAGTCGGGCATTGCGATCATGTTCGTCCACTTCCATTCGTCCTTGCGAGCCTCCATGAACGAGCTCATGTCGTTCGCCCACCACAGGGCCTCCAGCGGCATCACAGCGAAGTCGGATTCGTCCTTCTTCAGTTCGAACTTGAGGGTGTAGGCCACACCGTAGAGCGCCTGGAACGAATCCTGGAAGTCGCCGGACGTATTCGGATTGCCGATGCCGTCGATCGCCAGGAAGGACATCTCCGGCACGTCAATCATTGCGACTTCCTTAGCCGACGGGAAGTACAGCTCCTTCAGCTCCTTCTTCAGATCAACCTTTCCCATGCCCGCCTCCTCGCTGTGCACGCTCCACTTCGCTACCGCACCGGCAGCATCACCTCGGTCACCGGCTCCCTTGGCGCGGTGCCCGGCCCGGGTCCCACCAGGTAGACTTCCCGCGTGGGACCGGCGGCTTCCAGGCCGCGCTGCGCCGCTGCGTCCATCAGAGCCTGGTAGGCCGCTCCGACCTTGTCGAACGGCCCCTTGTGGGTTACCGACAGCATGCGACCTCCCGACAGGCTGCGCGCACCGATCTTGCCGCGATCGGCAGGCAGCTCCAGCGCTTTCTCGCCGACCGGACCCCCGGCCTCGCGCACCGCGGCCTCGATCCGCTCGCGATCTCCGGCCACCGGGACCGCCGCCTCCAGATCGGCGTTCTCCGGTTCGTAGCCTTTGTCGTGGCAGATCCACATGGGCGCGCCGGCCGGAGTCAGGTGATTCATCCCGGCGAACTGAAACAGGGATCCGATCATCGCTCCCAGCTCCTTGTAGGGGCCGGTCTTGCGCACCGCAAGCACCATCTGCTCCTCGATCTGCTTCTCCGTTACTTCGAGCTTGGCCATGACTGCCTCCTTCTCGAGGTCCTGAGCGAGAGCGCGGAGGCGTTCGAGCACGACATCGTAGCGCGCGGCTCGCTCGGCCACGACCCGCTCCTGCCGCCGCAGGCGCTCAGCGAGGTCACCGAGATCGCCATCGCGCGCCAACCCAACCATCTCCGCCACCTCGGCGAGGGAGAAATCGAGATCGCGGAAGAGCCTGATCGTCGCCGCCTGCGCGATCTCCTCGCCGCCGTAGTAGCGGTAGCCGGTCGCCTCGTCGACGCGAGCGGGCTTGAGCAAGCCGATCTCGTCGTAGTAACGAAGCGTCTTCACCGGCAGGCGGGCTATGACCGAGAACTGCCCGATCGTATACATTGCCCACTCCTTCGCCCTGCGCTTCTCGCATCCTTCGAGGTCGACGATGAGGGCTCCAGCGCCGGGAGAGTCAAGACCGTTCGTCGAGAAGGCGGTGCAAGTCGGCCGCTAGCCACGGGACGGCCATCGTATACCCACTCGCCACTATGAGTGAACTAGTATCAAGACCTGCGCCGTCTTTGCCGATGCTTATGAGTGTAGGAGTTTGCGAGCGAGAATCCAATGGGGGCGGTGCTTGACGTGGGCGTATTCCTGAAGCGCGCATCCCGCGCAATGCTGGCCAATGACCGCGGCATGACGGTCGTGGAGATGGTACTCGCTTCCGCCGTGCTGCTCATCGTGACGATCGGAGCGGTTGGTGGGATCGGCTTCGCCTTCGAGACGATATCCGACAACGGCAAGCGGGCCCAGGCCACCGAGATCGCCAGCCGCCGGATTGAGCAGATCCGCACGCTTCCCTTCGACAGCGTTGGAACGCGCTATCCTTCCGGAGGATACGGAAATCCTCCGGGTTCGATACTCACCTCCGAGACGATCGACGGATTCGACGTCGGCACGAGCATCGCCTGGGTATTCGACGGCATGAGGGTCAGCTCCAAGCTGGTCAAGGTCACCGTCGTGTGGAAAGGTCTGACGAGTGCCGAACGTTCCGTCAAGACGCAGACTCGCGTATACGGCAAGAGCAGTCTCGTCAACATCGGTACACTCGAAGTGCTCGTGCAGGACTGGGACTCGGCAGCGGCCATCGAAAGCGCCGCGGTTACTGTGACCTTTGTGCCGGACGGAAGCGAGGTGTCCGGCACGACCGACTCCGACGGGAGGCTCCTGCTTGGAGCGCTGTCCCCGGGAGAATGGGATGCGACCGCGTCGCGGACCGGCTATCTCACACCCGCTCCAGGAACGGTGTCGCGCGCCACGGTGCCGGCGGACGGCTACACTCAGACGACGGTTCGCCTGCAGCGTCCATCCTCGATGACGTTCACGGTCCAGGACAGTAACGGACAGCCGCTCAGCGACGTGACCGTGCTCTTGACCGGACCCTACGCCTACTCTCACAGCCACGTCACCAACGGCTCGGGTCAGACCACCTTCAACAACCTCTACGTCGGCCAGTACTCCTATACGGCTACGAGATCCGGCTACGCCGGCGGAGACGGCAGCGCGACGATATCTCAAGGCAATCAAGACGTCGCCGTCGGAGTGTCACTCGCTCCCGGTGGAGACGTCGTCGTGTGGTGCAAGGACGAGAACGGCGTGGACGTGAGCGAGCCGTCCGTCTCGATCGTCGGCCCCGCCCCCTCAACCGATCCGGTCGCCGGCAGCCCATTCACTGGAGGCACGAACGGACAGCTCGTCGTCAACGGACTTGCCGCCGGCACCTATGCGGTCACAGCGTCGAAGACCGGCTACTCGGACGCCACCGGCAGCGTTGAGGTCACCAGCGGCGCTTCGGCCACGCTCAACCTCGTCTTGGCACGGAATCCCTTTGGCTCTCTGCTGCTCACAATACGGCGCAGCAACGGGAACCCGCGTGTCAACTACCGCGTCCGCGTCACCGGACCGAACGGCTTCGATCAGAACAACCTGCGAACGGACTCCAACGGCCAGATTCTCCTGACCGACCTGCAGCCCGGCAACTACCGAATATACGCGCCGTACTATTCCGGCAGCTACACGACGGCTGTCGTCTCTTCAGGGCAGATGACCGAGATGACGTTGATTCGCTAGGAGTGCTGATGAATCGAATGCGCGCACTGTTGCGCTCACAAGGCGGGTTCACAATCGCGGAGCTGCTAATCGCGGCGGCGCTGCTCGTTATGGTGCTCGGCGCCGCCTACACGCTCTTCGATTTCGTGCTGGGCAAAACCGACTACATCTCGGGTGGAAGTGAGGCGACCGACGATGCGCGCCTCGCCATGAACAGCATCACCCGCCTTCTGAGACAGGCGCAGGAGCCATCCGACGGTGTGGGCGCCGTCTACAGGGCCCAACCGCGGTGGATCGGCTTCTACTGTGACTACGACAAGGACGGCGCCATCGAGAAGGTTGAGTTCCGAGTGCAGGGCAAGTACCTGTACCGGTCGTTCCAGGAGCCTGACGCCGGATCCAGTCCTCCGACCTACACGGGCACCACTCCGCAGGAGAAGGTGCTCATAGCGTCGGCGGACACAGGGTGGAACGGCAACGTATTCAACTACTACGGAGTCGGCGACCCGCCACCGAGCGTTCCGGCCGGCCAGGCGGAAGACGTCGCGGCCGTCGAGGTGGAGCTGCGGACGCGTGGCAAGCAGCAAGGCATGGGTGTACAGCACGATGGGATCCGGCTGACATCCTGGGTCAGAATCCGTTCCGTGCATAACGGGCTCGATTAGGTGGAAGAGTCGTGAAGCATTCCGCGACATACCTCGCGTGGTTGAGGGCGCGCATCCAAGAGGAGTCCGGAGCCGCGCTCATCGCAGTGCTGGGCATCGCGATCGTCGTCTTCCTCTTCGTGACCATGGGCCTAACGGTCGCTTCGTACGATCTGTACACGCAGGGCCGCGAGCAGCGAAAGACGAAGAGCCTGCACCTTGCCGACGCCGGTCTGAACCAGTACCTGTACACCATTCGGCTCAACCCGTCCTACTATGAGACGTCGCCGACGTTGGGCCCTGTCACGACCGAGGACGGCACCTGGACCGTCTCGGCGCAGCCCCCGTCACAGACAACGCCGCTGACCCTGGTCGCCGTCGGCTCGTCCGGACTGGGCCTCTCCAACACGACGACCATCACGGCGACCGTTCGCTATCCCACCTTCGCCGATTACTCCTTCATGTCCAACGCCGGCATCGACATCGGGTCGGCGGCGCACATCTACGGCAAGGTGAGATCGAACAGCTATGTAGACAACGCCGGTATCTGCGAGGACGAGGTAATCGCCGCGGGCGACGTGCGCGGCAGCGGCCAGTTCAAGAAGGGCTACAAGGAGTACCAGCCGTCCGTCGACTTCGGCACGGTCACGACGGATCTCAGTCTCATCAAGCAGGCCGCAATCGGAGACAGCACGTATTTCGCCCCCACGACGTATCCCGGCTACTATATCCAGCTCGGGACAGGGCGGTTCACAGCCTACTACGTCACCGGCGGCGAGACGAGCGGCAATCTGACCCTGACTCTGATCGGCAACTACTCGCTGCCCAGCCGCGGCGTCGTCTACGTCGATGACAACGTGTGGGTGGACGGCACGCTGACCGGTCGCCTGACCATGGCGACGCCCGAGGTCGCCAGAATAGCCAACCACATCAGATACGGTAATTCCACGAGCTGCTTCGGCCTGATCGCTCAGAGAAACATCGCGGTCATGTACTGGTACCCGAGCTCTCCGGAGGACATCGAGCTCAACGGTGCGCTTCTGTCGCAGACGGCCGACATCAGCGCGGCGTTCAAGTCCGGGCAGTATCGCAACAGCATGACGTTCACCGGCTCGATGGCCTATGCAACCCACTCGGGTTTCTACTCGCCAGGCTACGGCGGGTACCGCAACCGCTCCTACAGCTACGACAGCAGGCTCGACATCAATCCGCCCCCCATGTTCCCCATCATCAGAGACGGAAGCCTCAAAGTGGCCACCTGGCTGGAGAAGAAGTAGCCAGGCGGCCCACTCCAATCACGCACATGTCGTGAATGACTACAGCACTGTGATGTAGCGCGCGGTGCTCAGGGTCGCGGCATGGTCGGCGTCGCTGTGGAAAGCCTTCACGTAGAACCGGCCTCTGGCAAGGAGGCGAGTTCTCAGCGAGTACTTTGTGGCAGTGCCGCTCGACGTGTTGGTGGCATAGCGTGTGGAGTAGTAGCGCCAGCGCCCGCTCACGTATCGGTAGAACTTCAGTGGGGTCGTTCCGCCGTGCTTCGGAAGCAACAGGCCGGTGACGGTGAAGTAGGCGCGAAGCCTGACCGGCGACGGAGCGACCGGCTTCCCGACGTAGGCGCGCACAGCGATAGTCACGTCGTTGGACGTGCACGCCTGATTGCCGGAGTCCCCGCCAAACCGCATCTGATAGACGGTGTTGACCTTGGGTGCGACGCTCAATCGATAACTGGCCAAGCCCGTGTCGTAGACGGCCGTGCCGACCTGCGTCCAGGAAGCGCCGCCGTTGGTCGTCTGCCACACTCCCACGTTGGATCGGCCGGGCACGACCGCGTACGTGTCTCTGAGGTCACCGGCAAGAGCCGCTGCACTGCCGTAGGCTGTAACGGTCGCGCTGCTGCTGAGGGCAAGCGTGGTGACGCCGATCGGTTGCGCGCTCGCGGTGGCCCTGGAAGACCAGTTGCCGGCGGCGTCACGAGCATACGCCGTGTAGTAGTAGAGCACGCCGTTCGCGCACGCTGCGTCAACGGTGGATGTCGCCGATCCATCGTAGATCTGCAGCTGGCTTCCGCTGGGCGTTGCCGTCGTCGCATACCCCGACGTCGAGCGGAGTATCCTCGTCGAAGCATAGTCGGCGTCGCCGGGGTTGGTCCATCCAAGTGAAACTCGACTGTCGGACGCAACCGCGGTGAAGCCGGTTACCGGGCCGGGCGGGGGTTCGGGCAGCGCCACCTGAGTCGTCGCTCTGACGGACCATAGCCCGCCCGTGTCCTGCGCGAATGCCGAGTAGTAGTACGTCTCGCCGGGTGTAAGGGGCGTGTCGACCGCTCCCGTTCCGGCGCCTTCGTAGGCGATTGTCTGACCGACCGTGTCCGTCGGCGTCGTGGCGTATCCTACCGTGGAGCGCAGGATCCGCGTCGTGGCATAATCGGCGTTGGCCGGATTCGTCCACCCCAGAAGGACCCAATTGTCTCCCGCCGTGGCAAAGAGGCCGGTGACCGGCCCGGGGGGCAGGTTGACGGTCGTGGCAGTCGCCGTCGCCGGACCCGACCACAAGTCATACTCGTCTCGGGCGAAGATGGTGTAGTAGTAGGTCACGCCGTTCGTCAATCCCGTGTCGGAGTGCGCCGCGCCCGCCCCCTCGTACACGTTGGTCTGGTCTCCGCCGTCAGTCGGAAGCGAAGCGAATCCTGTCTCGGAACGTAGGATCCGTACGGCCGCGAAGTCCTCGTCGGGTGGATTCGTCCACGAGAGCTGAACCTGCGTCTCGCCACCGGTCGCGACGAAATCCGTCGGGCTCTGTGGCGGCGTTACGGCCGCGCCGGGATCGAAGCTGGACAGTATCGTCCCGAAGTCGCCGCACAGCCAGACGCGATTGCCCAAGGCCCCGACGCGGCCAAGCTCGTTGTCGGAAGGAGAGGTCCTGACCCCCCAGCCCGCGTCGAAGCCCTCGGTGTGCAGAAGCGTCCCGCCCTCTCCGACGATCCAGCCCGAGCCGTCACCGGCGAGCTGGATATCGACCAGGGTATCCCCCAGACCGACCGGCGCGGATATCCAGTGATCTCCGCCGTCAGTCGTGTAGGCGGCCCGGCCCCCTTCACCAACCCACCAGCCTCGATCGGCGTCGATGAAGTCGATGCTGTGGATGGTGTAGCGGTCGGCGAGATCGCCCGGGTGTTGCCAGTACCAGTGCTCGCCACCGTCCGAAGTTCTTATGATGAGCGCCATCAGGACTCTCTCGTCGTAGCCGACCGCCCATCCGTTCAGTCCGTCGACGAATTCGATGTCATTGAGCGTGCCGCGAGCGGTGGAGAACTGTCGGTCCCAGGTGGCGCCCCCGTCGGTCGTCCTGATCACCGTCCCACCGACGCCGCATGCCCATGCCGTCGTGTCACTGGTCGCGCTCACGGCGCATAGCGTATCCGTCGCCGCAGCGGAGGTCTGGTCGGTCCAAGTCGCACCATCGCCGGTGTGCAGAATCGTCCCGCTCTCACCAACGGACCAACCGTCGTTTGTGTTAACCATTTCGATGTCGTTGAGCCGGACCGTCGCCGTCTCCTGCACGGACCAAGCGATGCCCCCGTCGGCCGTGTGCATGATGTTCGGACCCCTCGTGGCCCACACTGCCTGAGTCGTAGCCACGGAGATACCCGTCACCGAATCGTCGATGCTTCCGCCCCGCGGCGTCCAGGTTGTGCCCGTATCGGTCGTGTCCAGGACCGTGCCACCCTGTCCTACAATCCAGCCATTGTCCGTGCCGTCAAAGGTCAATCCGCGGTAGCCAACGGCTCGGGGCCCGCCGGGATCGATCCTCGCCCAGTTCGACGCGTCTTCCGTTCGAAGCACCATGCCCCAGTCGCCCACCGCCCAGGCCGTTGTCTCCGTCGTGAAGCCGAGGTCCCAAACGGAGTCATCCGGGGTGATGGGGGCCTCCGCGTATTCCCAGTGGTTGCCTCCGTCTATCGTGATGCCCATGACCCCGGCTGAGCCTGCCGTGAAGCCTCTCATCGGCCACCCGTCGCCGCTTCTGGCCATCTCGACGGTATACAGCTCCACGTCCCCGCCGGCCGAAAGATTCCAGTAGGTATCGCCGAAGTTCGTGCTTCTGAGGAGGAAGTCGCTGGCGGCCAGAAAGCCCATGCGCGCCTGCGGGAAATGCGCGTCCCATACCATGGAGGGGTTGTCCGGCGCGTACGACCAAGGTGCTGTGATTTGCGCGGTGATGTCTTCCCAAGTGACGCAGCCGTCTTGGGTCCTAAGGAACAATGGAGCGCCGGTGGCCCCGTCGCAGCCGCCCAAGAAGGCGGTCGAGGTTGTGACGAAGTAGATCGTTCGGTAGCGGCCCTCTGCGATGCCCACGTCTTGGGGGACCCAGGTGGCTCCCCCGTTGGTCGTCTTCAGCACCGTGAGATCGCCCACGATCCATCCAACCTGGTCGTCAAGGTATTCGACATCATACAAGTCATAGTCGCCCTGCGGCTCGTCCGCCGTCCAGGTCGCGCCGCTGTCATCGGTGTGCAGGATGGTGCCCCTCGCGCCAACGGCCGTGCCCTTCCCCGCACCGTACATCTCGATGTCGTGGACCGTGTTGCCCTGAGGCAGCGGCTGCTGCCAGTACCACGACTCGCCTACGCCCGTCTTGTAGTTGCCCATCGCCGGAGCCGCGAACACCCCAAGCAGGCAGAGAGCGACGAGCGGAAGGAGTGCAGGAAATCTCTTCATTGGTCTTGACCCCCTGATGGCAGTGGCGCTTGGGCCGGTTCTTCTACACCGGGCCGGCTACAACCTCCGTCGCGAAAGACGCGATCTGACGTCACTTTGCGCTGTGTACCTCGCTAAGGGACTCTGATGTATCGCGCATTGCTGTAGGTGGGCGCGTGGTCCGCGTCGCCGTGGTATGCCTTCACGTACCAGCGTCCTCTGTAGGGCAGCCGGTACTTGGCGACGTATTTCGTCCATCCACCGCTCGATGTGTTCGTCGCCTGCCGAGTCGTGTAGAAGCGCCACCTTGACCGGTAGTAGCGGTAGAAGCGCAGAGCTGTCGAGCCGCCGTGCCCAGGCAGAAGCAGTCCGGAGATTGTCGCGACGGCGCGATAGCGCAACGTCGATGGACCCTGCGGCGTCGGAAGGTAGGCGCGAGCCTTGATCTCGACGCTGTTCGAGATGCACTCGCCGTAGAACCAGTCACCGGCAAACCGCATCTGATACAGCGCGTTCGCCGTTGGAATGACCTTGGCACGATAGCTGAGGCGACTCCAATCGTACGTCGCCACGGTGACATGCGTCCAAGAGGCTCCTGCGTCGCAGCTTCGCCAGACCCCGACGCCCTGCATCGCCGGCAGCGCCGCGCCATTCCCCTGCAGGTTGCCGCTCAACCACATGGGCGCGCCGTATGCGCAAAGCGTCGCCTCAGCACTGACCGCAAGCGACGTGTCATAGACCGACCTGCCTCGAGCCATCGCCGGGTATCTCGACCAATTGCCGGTTGCGTCGCGAACGAACCCGGTGTAGTAGTAGCCGGCACCGATGGCCAGGCCTCCATCAGTGTAGCTGCTGTCCAGCCCTTCGTATGCGATTGACTGCCCAATGGTGTCGTCAGGCCGTTGGGCATACTCAGTCTCCGATCGCAGGACACGCACGGCGACAACGTCAGCTTCGTCCGGCGCGATCCAGCTCAACAGTATCTGACCCTGACCGCTCTGCGCCGTGAACCCGCGGAGTGTTTGCGGCGGCGGATCGATGGGTGTCGCGGATACAACGGAGCGCTCAGACCACGCTCCGTCTTGATCTTGCGCGAAGGCCGTGTAGTAGTAGGTCGCTCCATTGGTGAGACCTTCGTCAAGCGAAGTCGTGCCCGACCCTTGGTAGATGACGGTCTGATCGGGCGCCGCGGCCGGGCCGTCGGCGAAACCGGTCGGGGAGCGAAGTATTCTGGTGTGCGCAAAGTCGAGATCCGCCGGATTCACCCACGCGAGCTGCACCTTGGCGTCGAACGGCGACGCTCTGAAGGCCGTCACCGGACCGGGGGGCGGCTCGACGGGAGAGCCGGTCACAAAGACTCCCGGCGACCACTGGCCCAATTCGTTTCGGTTGAAGGCCGTGTAGAAGTAGGTGGCGCCGTTGGCAAGCCCGGGATCCACGTAGGCCTGTCCGGCGCCCTCGTAGACTTGGACCTGCCCGGCGGTCGGAGCCGGCTCCGATGCCATGCCGCTGGTCGAACGAAGAACTCGCGTGGCGACGATGTGACTGCCCTTCGGCGTCTTCCACGACAGAGATATCTGCGTGTCGCCGGGAGTGGCCGCCAGTTCGCGAACTGGACGTACCGGACTCGTCGCCCAGTCGGCGTCCTCGGAGCAGATGATCGTCCCTTCTTCGCCCACCGCCCACAGGGTTCCGTCCTCGCCCTTCCCTATCTCCACCATGGCATTGGCCGACCCGGTGTAGAAGACGTCCCAACTCTGGCCGCCGTCGGTTGTGTGCAGCGTCGCGCCCAACTGGCCGAGTATCCAGCCCTCGCTGTCGCTGGTGAATGTGACGGCGTGGAGGTTGTAGGCGTAAGGCAGTCCGGTGTCGACCCACGTCCAGGTGTCGCCGCCGTTTGTCGTGTGCAGCACAACACCCTGATCCCCCACGGCCCACAACTCCGTCTGCGACTTGGCGAAGACCCCGTTCAATCCGTCGGGGATGGCGCCGCTGATCGGCTGGGAAGTCCATGTCGTACCCGCGTCGATCGTGTGCAGAATGACCGCGTCCGAGGTGGTGGGAGTGTGACCGACGGCCCAACCTGTGTTTGCGTCGAGGAAGGTCACATCCATCAGGTGAACAGCAACCGGGGGCGGCTGCAATTCCCAGCTCGATCCTCCGTTGATGGTGCGATAGATGGCGCCGTCTCCGACGGCCCAGGCTGTACCGGCGTCAAGGGCATCGACGCCCCACAGATCAGCGGCCGTGATTCGGACAGGAGAGCTCCAGCTCGCACCTCCGTTGGTCGTCTTCACGACTTTCCCGTCCCTGCCGACGGACCACCCCGTCAGGGCGTTTCCCATCGCGATATCGTTCAGATTGATGTTGGGGTCGACGGTTGCCACCGTCCACGTGTTGCCGCCGTTTGTCGTACGGGCCATCTGCGTGACGCCGACGGCGACAGACGTATAGCGGTCGATGACCGCGATCCCGTTGAGCGGCTCGTCAGTCGTCGGTTTGTAGCCGCTCCAGCCGGCGCCACCATTGGTCGTGTGCAGGATCGTGCCACCTTGGCCGACTATCCAGCCGTCGGTGCCGGTCCGAAAGAAGACGGCCTGACAGCCCACCGATGCCGGCCCGGGATTGACTTGGGTCCAGGTGTCGGCGCCATTCGTCGTGTGCAGGACAATGCCGTCCTCGCCCACAGCCCATGCCTCGGTCGCGCTTAGGAAGTCGAGATCATACAAGTAACTGCCGGTCAGCGCGGTGCGTGCTTCCCAGTTGTCGCCGCCATTGGAGGTGTGCAGCATCGTGCCGTCACTGCCGCTGATCCAGCCTTCACTGGCGCTCGTGAAGTCGATCGCGTACAAGGTGGCGGTTGTGGGGGCCGGATCGACCGTGGTCCAGCTCTCTCCGGCGTTGGTGGTGTGAAGGATAGACCCCTTCGTGCCGGCGGCGAAGACCTCCGAGGCGCTCACGCAGTAGATGTCGTTGAGCTCACCGGTAGTCCCGGTGGGTGTGACGTTGCTCCACATACCGCCGCCGTTGGTGGTGTGCAGGATGACTCCGCGCTTGCTGGAGTAGTCGGAGCCGGCGATCCAGCCGTCCGTGGGACTGGTAAAGATCACTGAACGCAGCCACACGTTGGTGCCATTGGTCATGTAGTCGATGGTCCAGTGCGCCCCGCCGTCGGTCG
>DYIV01000050.1:0-2859 GCA_020723435.1 Slackia heliotrinireducens
CGCATTCGTTGCACACGTCGCGTCCACACACGGCGCAGGTGCCCATCGGAGTTGACAGCTCGCGGCGGCAGTACGCACAGCGCGTCCGAAGGGCGTGAGCGTGCCGCGAAAGCGCGTCGATCTGTTGCGCTATCTCCTCACGCTCCTCGAGAGTGAGGTAGCGGTAGGAGTCATCCTCGAGCTGGCGCAACTTGTTTGCGGCGAGCTTCACGTGGAGATGTGCTTCGTCCAGACGCAGTTGGAACTGGCGATACGCCATCCCCTCCGTCCCCGCCGCCGACTCTCGAGCGGCCGCGCGGTGGTGCGGCGCCGACTCGGCAGGCTTCGTCGCGAATTCCACCGGCTTTGGCCGGGCCGTCGCCCTGGGGTTCTGCTCGGCGCCGGGCGGCGCCGGCTCTTCGATGGATCCCTGCTGCTTGCCGGGTTCCTCGATCCGGGTCTCGTCCTCAGCCATGACCGCTCCTTTTCGCCGGCCGCCGGCCCGGCATGCTGCTTACTTGCCTGGCCTGCTGGCTACTTGCTCTGCTTCAGGTGCGCCAGAACCGTCTTTCCTCCGTAGACCTGCTGCCCAACCGAAACCGCCGGCGCGACGGTGTCGGCGAAGATGACTAGATCGACCTGCGACCCACGTTCGATGAATCCGACCTTTTGCCCCACCTCCAGCTCGTCGCCCTCGGCCACGAACGGGGTGATCTTGTTGACGAACTTGTCGGCGATTTGGATCATTGCGATCTTCGGGCCGCCGCTTGGCTCGAGGATCATCGTATTGCGCTCGTTGACCAAGTGATACCTCTTTCCGAACAGGTCTACACTACGGCGCAGGATGGCCAGGCGCACGTACTCGGCCATGTCGACCATCGGGAGGTTCACCTTCGCCTGAGTGTGAAACATGCGACTGAGCTTGGCGTTGACCGGCGCATAGTTGAAATGGACGTCGAAGGGCGACATGTAGATGCCGATCAGCCAACCGTTGGGGGGCAGATCTTCCATCTTCGCCAGCTCGCTGACCTCGATCTTCTGCCCCAACTTCTCCGAGACCACCTTGCCGCCGGAGACCGGCTTGATGTAGAGGACGATGCCGTCGGCGGGCGAGATGACGGCGCTGGACGACCTCTCGTCGGGGGTTCGCGGCGGGTCGCGATAGAACCACACCTTGCGCAGATAGACCAGGCCGGCCGCCCAGACCAATCCGACCGCCAGTAGCGCGACCAGACTCCTGCGTGCGATGCGTCCTAGTGCCACTCGCGCCACGCCTTCCAGGCAATATAGGGAAGCTTCGGTACGTAATAGCCGGCGATCCCGGCGAGGAATCCCATGCGCTCAAACTGCGCGGCGGGCCGATCGACAGGCTCGAAGAGACCCGTGCGGTAGGCGTTGTCCATCGCCGAGTAGGTGCGTTCGACCCCTTCCTGCCGGCTGTAGCGCCACACGAAGTCGGCGCACGTGTGCGTGACGAGCTCCCGAGGGAAGTGGCAGATGTCGCCCAACTCGACGAGCGGACGCTCGAGCTGCTCATTGAATCCTACCGTCGCATACCGGCTCCTTTGGCGGTTGTACTCCTCGATGCGGCCGTGATAGTTGCGGTCCGACCTGGCTATGGCGTCGACGGCGTTGAGAAGGACTTCGAGCCGCCGGGTGTCCCAGGTCGGGTCGAAGACTCGAAGCTCGATCGTGCCCAGCCGGCGAGCGATGATGATGTCCTGAAACCGGTAGTACGGATCGTCCCGCAACTCGCCCAGGGCGAACGTCTTGAGGATACGGTAGGACTGACCGATGCGCTCGCCATTGGCGGCGGGGGAATTGACGGTGAGCAGAGCGAGGACCGGCAAGAAGTAGATGAAGTTGGAGAGGGTGCGCGCCGTATCGCGGACGCCGCCGACATGAATGTGAAGCGCAGAGGTGTTCGTCGGCGAGTCGAGGTCCATGAGGTGGCCCATCGGCACGAGCGTGCCCTGCGAGACCGAGGCCAGCTGCCGCCTGCGCTCAACGAGATCTCCGAGCAGGTCGGTAGCCTTGTCGTGTACTCCAGTAGCCACCTCGACGCCGCTCATGATCCCTTCGAACATGTCCTTGCCGCGCGAGAAGTTGGACGCCGTAAGCGTGTAGTTGCTGCGGACGTCTCGCCAGAGCAGCCTCGTGAGATAGAGCATCGCCTTGGGCGACGGGTGTCTACCCTCTACGACGAATACTTCTTCCTCAAGTCCGAATGTGGGCATCTTGCTCCTAGGGCGCTAGCCCATCGATGACGCCGGCCAGCGCCGCCGCCACCTTCCGCTGGTTCTTCCTGTCCTGCAAGTACTGTATATCCTCCTCAGAGCCGCCTATCTCAAGCAAGACCCGATACTGGGCCTTGTTCTTGTCCGGCTCGAGACTGTAGAGCTTGCTTTCGCTAACGCCCTTGCTGGGCAGGCCGGTCTTGCTGGCGATGGCGATGACGAGGCGCTCAGCCAGTATCTTGCTGCTCGAATCGCCCGGCGTGTGGAAGCCCTGAACCCCCGACTCACCGCTGTTGCCAATGTGCACGGAGATGAAGTACATCGCCTTCGCGGAGTTGGCAATCGCCAGCTCCTTGTCGAAGGCCTGCAGGTTGGTCGGCTCGGGGCTGTAGCTGTTGCTACCCGAGAGGCCGTCGGCTATGTCCCATGCCTTGACCGACTTGACCTTCTTCGCCGCGGCGATGGCGGAATCGACGATGGTGCCGGCGATCTTGTACTCATGCCACTCGCCGTCCCCGGTGTCGTCCTGGTGCGACGGTTGCCATGCCACAACGACCTTGGGTTTTGGCTTCGGCTTCGGCTTGAGACGCTGAACCTTCGGCTCCGCCTCGGGCTTCGCGCTTAGGGCAGCCCGGAAGGAGTT